>JAFDIG010000332.1 GCA_019308145.1 Deltaproteobacteria bacterium
TGATATAGATGCCAATGGTATTGTCCATGTAACAGCAAAAGATTTGGGCACAGGAAAAGAACAGTCTATTAAGATTACAGCAAGTAGTGGTCTTACTGAAGAAGAGATCCAGAGAATGATCAAGGATGCTGAAATGCATGCAGAGGAAGATCGCAAGAAAAAGGAAGTTGCAGAGCTAAGAAATCAACTTGATACTTTGATCTATACAACTGAAAAATCAATGCGTGAATATGGAGATAAAATCGATCCAGCAGATAAAAAGAGATTGGATGACGCTATCAGCGAAGCTAAAAAGGCAATGGAATCAACAGATGCCTCTACTATTAAACGTGCAATTGATGAGCTAAATAGTGCTTCTCATAAGCTTGCGGAAGCCATGTATACAAAGGCAACAGGTGGCGCTCAAGCTGGTGCTGGAGCAGCCGGTGGTGCAGAAACTTCTCAACAGCAAACATCGGCAGGGAGTTCTTCTTCAGGATCAGCTGATGAGGATGTAGTAGATGCTGATTTTGAAGAAGTAAAGGATAAAAGAAAATAAAAAAAAGTTGAGAAAAAAATTTAAGCAGGCCGGGTACCTTCCGGCCTTTTATTTTAACTGTGGAAAAGGATTATTACAAGATATTAAAAGTTAGTATTACTGCCACACAGGATGAAATAAAAAAAGCTTTTAGGCAACTTGCCAAAAAGTATCATCCTGATCGAAACCAAGGGTCCCCTAACGCTGAAACTATCTTCAAAAAATTACAAGAAGCTTATGAGGTTTTAGTTGACCCTGAAAAAAGAAGAAGATATGATCAAATAAAAGGTTACAATAGAAACCAAAGAGAAACAGAACATAAAGAAGAGTTCTATGGTTTTTGGGAGTTTTTTCAGACTCAGGTGAAGAAAAGAAGAAAAACCCCAGTATATGGTGAAGACCTCAAATACAAAATAGAGATCACCTTAAAGGAGGCAGCAAAGGGTGTAAGAAAAAATTTTACTATAAATAGATTTGAAGTCTGTCCTTCCTGCAACGCTTATGGTCATCCACCAAATGCAAAAGTCATTACATGTCCTGTATGTCATGGTAAAGGTTCTGTTAGAAAAGAAAAGACCTTTTTTACCATTAATCAGATCTGTGAAAGATGTAAGGGTGAAGGAAAAATTTATGTTGAAAAATGTGAAAGATGTAATGGTCTTGGAAGGATAAATGTTTCACGTGATATTTCTGTAAATATTCCTGCTGGTATAGTAGATGGAACCAGTATGAAACTAACTGGAGAAGGTGGCAAAGGTACTTTCGGAGGCAAGGATGGAGATCTATTTATAGTTGTAAAGATAAAAGAAGACCCTCTCTTTAAAAGATTAAAAGATGATATATTACTTAGATTACCTTTATCTATATCTGAAGCAGCAATAGGTGGTATAATAGAAGTTCCTTCTCTTGAAGGTAAAATTAAAATGGAGGTTCCAGCAGGCACACAATCAGGTGATAGGATTATAATAAAAAATAAAGGCATGCCAAAACTTGAAAGTAAAAAAAGAGGTAATTTTATTGTAGAGTTTATAGTTGAGGTTCCAGTTGAGCTAACAGAAAAACAGAAAGAACTTTTAACAAAACTTGAAAATGAGATCCCAATTACCCACTATCCAGCAAGGAAAGAGTTTAAAAAAAGAAAAAAGCAGGATTAGCAATTATGGCAGAGAAATCTTTCTTTAAACGGTTAAAACAGGGTCTTAAAAAGAGTCGGCAAGGATTTATTTCAGGTTTGGATTTTATTCTTGCTGGCAGAACAAAGATAGATGATGAATTGATAGAAGAGTTAGAAGAGTTCTTGATAACCTCAGATATAGGTGTAACAACAACTCAAAAGATAATTGAGGGCGTAAAGAAAAAGAAGGGTGATAATATACGTGAGTTAATCAAAAAGGAAATCATGAATATCCTTCTAAACCATGAGTACCATAATCCTATAGAAGATATATCCCAAAAACCAAAGGTTATAATGGTAGTCGGAGTAAACGGAACCGGGAAGACTACTACCATAGCAAAATTGGGAAAAAAGGCAATAGATGAAGGGAAAAAGGTTATCTTTGGTGCTGCTGATACTTTTAGGGCTGCTGGCATTGAGCAGTTAAGTATTTGGGGAAAAAGAGTAGGTGCAGATATTATCCATCATAAGGAAGGTGCTGATCCATCGGCTGTTGCTTTTGATACAGTAAGTGCTGGTTTATCAAGAGGTGCTGATCTTGTTTTTATTGATACAGCAGGTCGTTTACATACAAAAGTTAATCTAATGGAAGAGCTAAAGAAGGTAAAAAGGGTAATAGGTAAAAAAATGGAAGGAGCTCCTCATGAGATCCTCTTGGTTATGGATGCAACAACTGGTCAAAACGGAATAGCACAGGCAAGGGAATTTCATAATGCTTTAGGGTTAACCGGGATTGTTATGACAAAACTGGATGGTACTGCTAAAGGAGGCGTTTTGGTTTGTGTAGCAGAGGAAGTTGGTATACCCGTTCTTTTTATTGGCATAGGTGAAAATATGGACGACTTAAAAGAATTTTCTCCAAATGAATTT
>JAFDIG010000333.1 GCA_019308145.1 Deltaproteobacteria bacterium
GAGGTGTGGAGAGGTATCCCAATGATCGTATCCATTCTTTTTTTCTATTTTGCTATGCCAGAGATCATAAAAGCTTTCTTGAAAGTGGAAATTAATTCATTTACTGCTATGTTGATTGCCTGTGTATTATGGACTTCTGCAAATGCAGCAGAGGTTGTACGTGGCGCTATCCAAGCTATACCTTTTGGACAGATGGAAGCAGCTGAGGCTTTGGGGATGACATATATTCAGAGGATGCGCCTTGTAATTTTGCCTCAAGCAGTTAAGATCATGATACCACCGATGATAGGCCTGTTTACCCTTTTACTTAAAGGTACAGCAATTGGTTTTATTATCGAATATCGTGAGCTTATACGGGTTGGCCAGATCACAATTGAGCGTTTAGTAGCGCAAGGCCATAATTCTGCCAGTATACAAATTTATTCTTTGATAATGATTATCTATTTCATCATGTGTTATCCTTTTAGCCGGCTTTCACTCTATTATGAACGAAAGCTTACCAAAGGCAAACAATGAGAGGGGAAAAGAAGTGATACGTTTTGTTGAGGTTTATAAAAGTTTTGGCAACAAACTTGTTCTGAAAGGTATAAATCTACATGTAAAAGAGAGAGAAGTTGTTGTCATCATAGGACCTTCAGGTTCAGGGAAGTCAACTATATTACGTTGTGTAAATCGATTAGTTGAGATTGATAAGGGTGATGTAATCGTTGATGGAATGTCAGTCTGTGATCCCAAAACTAATATAATCAAGGTTCGAGAAGAGATTGGAATGGTTTTTCAACAATTTAACCTTTTCCCTCATAAGACAATCTTGGAGAATGTTACTTTGGCACCGATACATGTGCGGAAAATGAAAAAAGAAGAAGCAGAACAAATTGCTGAGGAATTGCTTAAAAAGGTAGGAATATGGGATCAAGCTCAAAAATATCCTGCTCAACTTTCTGGTGGACAACAACAAAGGGTAGCTATTACACGCGCTTTAGCTATGCGACCGAAAGTTATGCTATTTGATGAAGCTACTAGTGCTCTTGACCCTGAAATGATTGGTGAGGTCCTGGATGTTATGAAACAATTAGCAATAGAAGGAATGACTATGTTGGTAGTTACTCATGAAATGGGATTTGCTCGTGAGGTTGCAGACCGTATTATTTTTTTAGATGATGGCATTATTGTTGAGGAAGGAGAACCAGATAAAATTTTCAATAATCCAAAAGAGAGAAGAACTAAAGAATTTCTTAGCAAAATTCTATAAATTGCTTTAATTAAGCTGGTGATCATTTACATAGATTAATGGCTGAAAAAGATAATCGTATGATTCCCTTTGATAGAGCACATATTGCCCTTAATATTATAGAGCAGATTACAAAACAAATTGACAGTTTTACCCCTCAACAAAGGATTTTTGCTGAATTTGTTCTTCAAAATCCTGAAAGCATTGCTTTTCTTTCAATTACAGAATTAGCTAAAAAAGCAGAGGTTTCAGAAGCAACTATTGTAAGATTCTGCAATTCACTTGGCTATGATGGATTTGCACAACTATCAAGAGAAATCCAACAAGACATTCAGAATGAATTAAGCACAGCTGGGCGTTTTCAATTAGTTCACAACATGAAGGCTTATACTGTTGAAGGCCAAGGTTTATCATCTTTTGAAAGGGTTATAACAAGTGAGATTGAGAATCTCACTGATCTTA
Organism: Deltaproteobacteria bacterium; assembly: GCA_019308145.1. Classification (GTDB taxonomy): domain Bacteria; phylum Desulfobacterota; class JAFDIG01; order JAFDIG01; family JAFDIG01; genus JAFDIG01. The sequence goes on from JAFDIG010000333.1 coordinate 1,694, forward strand.
TAAAAAGTATAAAAAGTGCTGATTTTTATCGTTGTATTGATATGATGGCAAAGGCAGATAGAATAACTATTATTGGTTGTATGGGTTCAAGCTGTCTTGCTATCTTTTTTGGATATACCCTTGCTAAAATCTTTCCCCATGTAGATGTGATTAATGATCATACTGTTAATGCCCATGCAATAATAAATAGTTTAAATGACAACTCTTTGGTTTTTTTGATTTCATTTCCAAGGTATCCTAAAAAAAGCTTTGAGTTAGGACGCATAGCAGCTCAAAGAGGTGCTAAAATTATTGCAATCACAAACAGCCATATATCTCCAGTTGTTCCTTTAGCTAATCTCTCTTTTTTTATACCCGTAGGGATTCCTTCTTATGTTGATGCGTATGCTGCTCCTGTGACCTTTATTCATACGCTAATCTCTGAATTTAGTGAAAAAAATCCTGAAATAACTGCTCAAAGACTCAAACAATTTGATGAATATGCCTCAGAAATGGATCTATTTTTAAAATCAAAAGTGAAGGGCAAGCCAAAAAACAAAGAGGAATAGATAAATGAAAACAATAGTGACTAATTATTTAGACAGGATGAATATCTCATATAAAATTAAGATGCATACAAAACCTGTGTTTACTTCTGAAGATGCTGCAAAAGAACGTGGTGTAAAATTATCGCAAATTGTTAAGACCATGATACTTAAAAATAAAAAAAATGAGATGGTTGTGGCTGTTTTACCAGGTAATAAAAGGCTTGATATCAAAAAGCTGAAAAAGATTTCAGGATATAAAAATCTTCAGTTAATGGATAAAGAATCTATTGAAAAAGAGATGGGTTTGACTGTTGGTGCTGTAGCACCGATTGGGGATATT
>JAFDIG010000334.1 GCA_019308145.1 Deltaproteobacteria bacterium
TAATGCTACTTATGAACCTTTGAAAATTGTTTCATGGAAAAAGGCTATTACATTGGTTATTTTAAAAAAGGTGGAAGTAGTAGAGGAGTATGATAAAGAGATTCACACTGTTTCTTTTAGTATAAAAATACCCTCTATAATCCGCCTCTTTAGATTTATCAAAAGAAAGGAAAATGAAGTAAAATTTTGTCGTCAAAACATATATGCAAGGGACAAAAATCAATGCCAGTATTGTGGAAAAACCTTTGAAACAAAAGATCTTACATATGACCATGTGATACCTAAGTCAAGAGGAGGAAGAACTGAATGGACTAATATTGTTACATGTTGTATTGATTGCAATAGAAAGAAAGGAGGTAAAACACCTGAGGAGGCAGGATTAAAACTTATACGCGCTCCTAAAAAACCAAAATGGCTTCCTGTAATGACTATAACAATTGGACTAAAGAAGATGCCACAGTCATGGAGAGATTACCTCTATTGGAACGTGGAGCTTTCTGCTTAAAGAGTTTGCACTTCATTTTTCTTTTGAGGGGCAAATAAATAATATGTTTAGATCTTTAGTTTTAATAATTACATTATCTTTTCCAAACAGGAGTAATTGGAGTTATATATGAAAAGACTTTGGGCACCATGGAGAATGGAATATATACTAAAAGAAAAAGATGATGTTTGCATTTTTTGTGAATCCTTTGCAGAAAAAAAGGATAGGGAAACTCTTATATTGTTTAGGGGTGAATCATCTTTTATTATAATGAATCGTTACCCTTATAATAATGGTCATCTTATGGTAGCACCAATACGCCATATTGCCAATTTAGAGGATTTAAGTGAAAAGGAAAAAGCCTCTATTTTTTCTCTTATCCAATTGAGCATAGTCTGTTTAAAAAAAGCTTTAAAACCAGAAGGTTTTAATATAGGTATGAATTTGGGCAGAATAGCAGGTGCGGGTATAGAAGATCATTTACATTTTCATATAGTCCCAAGGTGGGCTGGTGATACGAACTTTATGCCTGTTCTTTCTGAAGTAAGGGTGATGCCGCAACTTCTTCAAGAGAGTTATGATCAACTTTATAATGTTTTTCATGAGCAAGCAGAAAGGTAAGTAAAATGAAATTAGTAAAAAATATTATTTTTTTCCTTCTTATAGCCTTTGCTATAACTTTTTTTATGCAGAATTTGACATCTGTTCCAATAAATTATTATGGTATAGAGAAAGATTCTTTTATGGTTCCCCTTTTTTTAGTAATTTTAGCATCAGTTTTCTTGGGAATTATTATTGCTGGGATTGAGGATATTGTGATAAGGTTAAGGTTAAAAAGAGAGATAAAAGAACAAAAAAAGCGTATTATATCGCTTGAAAAGGAACTCAATTCTTTGAGAAGTCTTCCCATCACAGATTCAGGAATCTATCAAGAAAAAAAAGAGGAAAAGATTGTCTCCCCTTCAGAAGAAAATAAGCCAATTTAATCATTTTACCTTTTGAAAAATAGATGATCCCTTTTGCTTTCACCTTTGAATTAAAGGATATATTACTTATTTTAATAGGACTTTTTTTAGGTTTGTTTTTTTCTTTTCTTAAGAAAGATTACAAGCAAAAAAGGGAAAAAAAGATATCTGATGATCTTGCTTATATAAAAGGAATTAACTATGTAATAAGCAATGAACCTGATAGGGCTATTGAGGAGCTGATAAAGGTTGTAAAATTCAATCCAGAGACGGTTTCTGCTTATATCATGTTAGGAAATCTCTTTAGGTCTCAAGGAGAATATGAAAGAGCTATAAGAATTCACCAAAGTATAGTCTTAAGAGAAGGCTTAGATCAGAGAATAAAGTTACAAGCAATGTTTGATTTAAGTTTAGACTTTAAAAAAGCAGGTCTATTTAATCGTGCTATTGATTCATTTAAGGAGGTGATCAGATTTTCATCTGATAATATTGAAGCATTTATACACTTAGAAGATATCTATGAGGAAGTAAAGGATTGGGAAAAGGCTTTTAAGATAAGACAAAAGATCGCCAGTTTAAGAAATAGTAAAGAAGAGGAAGTATTGGCGCATCTTTTGACTGAACATGGAAAAGAGAAGCAAGCACTTGGGAAAAGAGATGATGCGAAAAAATATTTTGAAAATGCTATTAAATATGATGAAAAATGTATAGATGCTTGGTTAAATCTTGGAGACCTTTATTTTTTAAAAGGAGAGATAGAAAAAGCGGTTTATGCATGGGAAAAGGTAGTAATTTTTTTTCCTTCTCTCACCTTTGATATATTTTCACGCATAAAAAAAGCTCTTTTTAATAAAGATGATGATGAAAAGATTTTTAAGTTTCTTGAAGATATGACAAAAAAATATCCAGAAAATCCATATCTGAAGGTTATTCTTGGCAATAAATTGCTTGATATAGGAAAGAATGAAAAAGCAGTTGAGCAGTTTCTTCAAGCAAAGAAAATTAAACCAAATTTAAAAGAGGCAAGAGAAAGTTTAATAAAAAGTTATCAGGCTATGGGGAAGTTAGAAGAAGCAATTAAAGAGATTAAAGATATGTTTTTCCTTT
>JAFDIG010000335.1 GCA_019308145.1 Deltaproteobacteria bacterium
TACAATAGGTTTTTTATTAACCGCTTTTTTTTCCTATTTTTTCATTGCCATAATTGAAGACATCATTTTTCATGATCCACTAACTCACCTTGACGTCACATTTTTTTATATGCTTCAAGAAATTCATTCACGATTTAGTAATAAATTTTTCATTTTTTTTAATACTCTCGCAAGTTCGGTTCCGATCTTAATCTTTTTTACTATTGTGATTTGTATTCTTATTATAAATCGGAAACTATTAGAGGCTTCTTTTTATCTTTTTAATTTTCTTGGCGGGCTTATATTTCTCTCTTTTATGAAATACCTGTTTCATCGCCCAAGACCAAATGCAATGTATCACTTTTACACTGCTTTAAATCCTTCCTTTCCATGTGGTCATACATTTGTATCAGTAACACTTTTTGGATTTGCTCTATACTATATAGTCAAATTTATAAAAAGCAATAAAATAAAAACAAGCGCTTTATTGGTTTATTTTCTTTTGGTTATTCTTATTGGTTTTAGTCGCATCTACCTTGGTGTAAATTGGTTTAGTGATGTATTAGGAGCATATTTTGCAGGTTTTATATGGCTTAGTTCAATAATTACTACATATGAATATGTAGTAAAAAAATACCAGATCAGTATAACAAAAGCTCCAATAAAAATTTATGCAACAATATTTGTGGCTTTTCTGATAATAGCAGGCGTATCAGGAATTACATTTTATTCTATTAAAAAAACAGAGAGTGTTGTAAAACAAGCAAAAATCTTTTTGCCTGTATATAAGGAATTCACAGGGGATCTCTTAACCATTTTACATAATCAGATATATTTTTTTACCCAAACCATATTTGGGAAACCTGCCTCCCCTATTCAGGCTATTTTTTTAGGAAACTTACATCACTTTAAAGAAGCTTTAAAGTCAGCTAAATTTAAGGAAATTAAGGGAATCTCTATCAAAGATGTTTATAGATTTGTAAAAGTAATAATCAATAACAAGTATCAGGCGTCTTTGCCAGCTGTTTTTTACTATTATGACAACAGAACTCAGGAGAGCACATGGATTAAGAAAGAAGAGAAGAAGCCATATCCAAGAATTGTTCTCCGCCTATGGAGAGCTCATGTTAAAATAAACGGAAAAGAGGTGATAGTGGCTACTATCGACAGAGAAAAAGGGCTATACTATTATCATTGCCTAAGGCAAGAAAAAAATTTTTATTCTATTTTTCTAAATCTAAATTGAATTTTCAAATTGTAAAGATAGAAAAAGAAAAAATTGGCAGAAATATCCTTGAGCAACGTTATTTTTTTGATGGGAAAGTTATCTTGATAACCGATTAGAAGGGCTAAAAATCTAAATCCATGAAAAATATAATATTCCAAAATATAATAAAATCAAAATAATGATATTTTGTTGATTTTTCTTGACATTAAAAGTAAAATAAATAATATATATCTTTTAAAAAAATTTGGGGTTTAAGGAGAAAATGAAGAGTTATATAGCAAAAAAGGATGAAGTAAACAGAGAGTGGTATTTAATCGATGCAAAGGATCAGGTTGTAGGTAGGCTTGCATCCAAAATCGCAACAATTTTGAGGGGAAAAGATAAGCCAACTTACACCCCCCATGTCGATACTGGTGGTTTTGTAGTGGTAATAAATGCTGATAAGGTTAAGCTCACTGGGAAAAAGTGGCAAGAGAAAAAATATTTTCGCTATACTGGATATCCTGGTGGGCTTCGTGAAATAACCGCAGAAAAACTTTTGCAAAAAAAACCAGAAGAGCTTATTAAGCATGCAGTAAAAGGAATGCTTCCGAAAAACAGGCTTGGGCGAAAGCTTTTTAAAAAGCTTAAGGTATATAAAGGAGATTCTCATCCTCATACTGCTCAACAGCCTAAAGCAATAGAGGTTTGAAAATTCATTAAAAAATTGTGAAGGAGTAAGATATGCCACCTAAAAGATATTACGGCACAGGCAAAAGGAAAACCTCAGTGGCTCGTGTCTGGATCCAAGAAGGGGAGGGGAATTTTTTAATAAATAAGAGGACATTAGAAGATTATTTTCCTCTTGAGTTTTCCAGGAAATTGATTATGCAGCCTTTTCAAGTTGTCGATGCCGTTAATAAGTTTGATGTCATGGTAAATGTAAAAGGAGGAGGAATTAGCGGGCAAGCAGGGGCTATAAGACATGGTATTGCAAGAGCCCTTCTTGAATATAATCCTGAACTAAGAGAGCAACTGAAAAAAGCAGGTTTACTGACAAGAGATCCGAGGATAAAGGAAAGAAAAAAATATGGCCAGCGCGGGGCAAGGGCAAGGTTCCAATATTCAAAACGATAAAGATTAGGGGGCATTTGCCTCTTTTTTTGATTTCTGCTCCTTTTATTTCTCTACTTACTCAAGTTAGTTTGAACAAATTAAAGCTCTCTTTTTAATGATAAGCTTTTTTATTTATTAAACAAAAACCCCATACAAAATTTCAGTGCAAAGGAGGTTGAAAATAGGTTAAAGAAATTTATAATTTTATATGATTTTAATCATCATATGAATGTAGGGTAAATGATAAAATCATCTCAATTAACCTAAAAATTAGACTAATGAGGTAAAGCAATGCTTAAGGTAGCAATAGTAGGTGCAACTGGCTATACTGGCGCTGAACTGATTAGGCTCCTTTTATCCCATTCTCAAGTTACAATCAGCTGTGTTACATCACAAAAATATAAAGAAAAGATGATATCAGAGGTTTTCCCATCCTTATTAAAGGAAATAGATTTAACCTTGATCCCTCTTGATCCTGAAGAAGTGGTAAAAAAAGCCGACTTTATCTTTACAGCTCTTCCTCATAAAACAGCAATGGAGGTTGTTCCTGTTTTTTTTAAAATGGGAAAAAGAGTAGTAGATTTAAGCGCTGATTTTAGATTTAAGGATCCAGAACTTTATGAGAAATTCTATCAACCTCATATTGCTAAGGATATTCTAAAGGATGCGGTTTATGGATTGCCAGAGATTTACAGGGAGATGATAAGGAAGGCTTTTATTGTTGGAAATCCAGGATGCTATCCTACTTCTGCCATTTTACCCCTTTTTCCTGTTTTAAAGGAAAACTTCATAGAGTCAAAAGGCATTATTATTGATGCCAAATCAGGGGTAACGGGTGCTGGTAGAGAAGTTACTCTTTCTTCTATGTTTTGCGAGGTAAATGAAGGTTTTAAAGCTTATAAAGTGGCAGAACACCGACATGCTCCTGAAATAGAACAGGAACTATCCTTGATAGCGCAAAAAAAGCTCTCTATCACATTTGTTCCTCATTTGGTGCCAATGAACAGAGGCATATTATCTACTATTTATACATATCTTAAAAAAGATATAGATGAAAAGGGATTATATGAGTTATATAATGACTATTATAAAAATGAACCTTTTGTTAGGGTAATGAATAAAGGAGTACTTCCAAATACCAAATTTGTTGTTGGTTCAAATTTCTGTGATATAGGGTTTAAAAAAGAGGAGACTACTAATAGGTTGATCCTTATATCTGCAATTGATAACCTGACAAAAGGTGCATCAGGTCAAGCAGTTCAAAACATGAATATTATGATGGGTTTTTTAGAGACAAAGGGTTTGGAGCAGATGCCTCTATTCCCTTAATACTGGAGGGCTTAATGGCTGATTTAGGTATTTCAAGAGATGAAGCTTATCATCTTTTAAATGAAATGG
>JAFDIG010000029.1 GCA_019308145.1 Deltaproteobacteria bacterium
GCCAAGTCTTCATAAACAGGTGGATAAGGTGAGATAGGTATAATTGTTTTTCTTCTTTTCATCTTTGACCTTAATTTTTCAAGGTTTATTTCTGAAATAAGTATAGGTTGCTCAGGAAGGTCAAAGGAGAGTGCTATCTCTGGATGAAGTTCGCCAACATTACCAACAACCTCACCATTTATAATAATTTTTGCTCCTCTCCCTGGAGATAGATAATTTTCATCAGAAGGCTCCCAAATAACATCTAATATATCAAGATGGGTAAATAAAGCTTCAATTACACCTTTTATGTCAAAAAAGTCCATTATTTTTTCGTCTTTGCTTAACCAAGAACGTTTTTCCTTTGGGCCTGTCATTGCTATTCCAAGATAAAAAGGTTCATTAGGCAAAAGTTTATTATTCTGAGGAAGGTAAAGGCTTCCTATTTCAAAAATAGCTACTTTTTCAAACCGAAGGTTATCTTTGATAGTATGAAGAAGATTTGGAATAAGGGTTTTTCTTAAGTATGCTCTATCAGTGGAAAGGGGGTTTAAAAGTTTTATATAACCTTCTCGTTTAAAGGGAGGTTTATTTTGAAAAAGTTTTGCTTCATCTTCTATATTTATTATTGAATAAGTAATAACCTCATCCAAACCACACCCTGTTAAAATATCTCTTACCTTATCATTGAACTCTATATTTTCATTTCCCCTCTGAGGTGGAAGTTCATCCTTGATAAGGGTTGATGGCATCCTGTTATATCCCCAGATCCTTCCGATTTCTTCTACAAGATCAATTGGTTCATTGATATCGAGTCGATAAGATGGTGGTGTTACAATAAAAATGTCATTTTTTTCTTTTTGAACTTTAAATTCAAGGGAGCTAAGTATTTTTAACATTTCATTTTGATCTATCTTCACTCCTAAAACACGATCGGCAAGTTCAGGAGAAAATCTAATGGTTTTTCTTTTCTTTTTTCCTGGGTAGAGATCACCAATAACTGGTTCTATATGACCATCTGCTAACTCTTCCATGAGTTTAGCAGCACGCATACCAGCCATTATTGTGAGTTCAGGATCTACTCCACGGCCAAATCTTGACGATGCCTCGCTTTTTATCTTCAAAAGTTGAGAAGTTCGCCTAATATTTATAAAGTTGAAATTTGCTGCTTCTAAAAGAACATTGGTTGTTGTATCAGTGATTTCGCTTTCAAGTCCTCCCATAACGCCTGCAACAGCAACTGGCCCTTCTCCATCGGTTATGAGTAACATATCTTCATCTAGGTCCCTTTTTTCTCCATCAAGTGTTGTAATTGTTTCATTTCTAAAAGCGCGCCTAACAATAATAGCAGGAATATTTTCCCCTAATTTTGGGTTGAGTACCTCATAATCAAAGGCATGAAGAGGTTGCCCTAACTCCAACATCACATAGTTTGTAATATCAACAATATTGTTTATCGGTCTCATCCCTGCCCTGATAAGTCTCTGCTTCATCCAGAAAGGGGATTCTTTTACCTTTATATCTTTTATCATAAAAGCAGTATATCTTGGACATAGCTTGGGATCTTTTATTTCAAGGACTAAATATTCTGGTTTGCTTAAAATGGAAAAACTTTCAAGATTCAAGAAAGCAAGGCTCTCTTTTTTAATAGGAGAGTTTGTAAGAGCAGCAATTTCTCTTGCTATTCCCAAAATAGATTGAAGATATCCAAATCCTCCTTTTACATCGATCTCAAGGATTGTATCCCCAAGCCAGTCGTAAAGTGGTGTCCCAGTTGGCGCATCATCAGGAAGATAAAGTATACCTTCATGATTATCTGATATTCCAAGTTCCTTTTCAGATAACACCATAGCATTTGATGGTATACCCCGTATGGTAGCTTTTTTTAATCTGATCTGTTTTGGTTCATCACTATACGGATCCCAATATTTTGCTCCTTCTATTGCTAAAGCAACTTTCTTTTTTTTGAATGGTTTTCCTAAATATTTTAGGATATTAGGAGCACCTGTTACAATAGTAGTTGTTCTATTATTCCCATAATTTACAGTTGCTAAACAGAGTCTATCTGCATTTGGATGAGGCTTTATCTCAGTTAATTCGCCAATAAAGTATTTATCTTTTTCCCAGTGTTCACCAATCTTTTTAATTGCTTCTACCTCTATACCAGCCATGGTAAGTTTTTCTGCAAGATCTAAGATAGAAATCTTAATATCAACAAAGTCCTTTAGCCAACTAATTGGTATATCCATTTCAAACTCCTAAAATTGTCTTAAAAACCGTAGATCATTTTTATAGAAATATCTTATATCCTCTATACCATATTTTAGCATCGCGGGTCTTTCAACACCCATACCAAAGGCAAAACCTGTCCATTCATCAGGGTCATATCCTCCATTTTTCAAGACCACAGGATGGGTCATACCAGCACCTGCTATCTCAAGCCATCCAGTATATTTACATACTCTGCAACCTTTGCCTTTACATAAAATGCAGTCCATATCAACCTCTACACTTGGTTCTGTAAAAGGAAAATAGCTTCCTCTGAATCTCACCTTTCTTTCTTCACCAAATAATCTTTTAGCAGCGTTTATCATGGTTCCTTTTAGATCTGTTAATGTTATATTATGACCTACAGCGAGTCCTTCAACCTGATAAAATTGATGCTCTGACCTTGCGGTTATATCTTCATAGCGATAACATTTGCCAGGGAGTATAACCCTAATAGGTTCAGGATAATACTCACGCATCACCCTTATCTGTCCTGGAGATGTGTGGGTGCGCAAAAGCACCTTATCATTGATCCAAAAGGTGTCCCACATCTCCCTTGCTGGATGATAAGCTGGTATATTTAAGAGCTCAAAGTTATTCTCTTCTGTTTCAACATCAGGGGCTTCATAGATCTGAAAACCCATTGATGCGAATACCTTATATATTTCTCTTAATGTTTGAGTTACAATATGGAGATGTCCAGGACCAATTGGTCTACCTGGAAGAGTAATATCCAGCTTTTTAGCTTTGAGTTCTTCTTCAATCTTTGCCTTTTTTAGTTCCTTTTCCTTTAAGCTGTATTCTTTTTTAAGAAATTCTTTGATCTCATTTGCGAATGCACCAACACTTGGTCTCTTATCAGGTGGGATATTCCTCATCCCTTTTAAAATTCTGCTTAATTTTCCCTTTTTGCCTAAGAACTCTTTAAACCATTTTTCTAACTCATCTATACTCTTTAGCTCTTGCAAACTATTTTCTGCCTCTTTTTTTATCTTTTCTAACTCTTCTTTCATATAATCTCCTCTGTCATAGTAAGATTTTTAAATTTAATAGTATATATTATCCTCTTAAGTCAAGTCTTTAAATCAAAGGACTTTTACTTTTTCAAAGGAGAATATAAAGTTAATTTCTATTTTACCAATATTACAAACTCTTGCTCTGTTCTTTGTATTATGTTATAGATATTTCCAACTTAATAGAAATTTAAATTTTTCATTATCATTTGGAGATATAAATGGAATTTTTGCTTATTGATCCACCACATCGTATATGGGAATTTTTAAGAGCTTGGGTCCCTTCACCAGGTTGTCTGCAATTAGCAGCATATCTTGAGGAAAAAGGCCATGAATTAGAATTCATTGATTGCACAATTTTGGATAGGCCATGGCATGATTTAGAAGATGCTATAAAAAGAATAAGACCAAAAGTAGCAGGGCTCTCTGTTTCATGTACATATTTTATATATGATATTATGAATGCTGCTCGTCTTATAAAAGATATATCCCCTAAAACCATTATTATAGTGGGTGGAGCACATCCTTCCCTTATACCAGAGGAGACCTTAAGAGAATGTCCTGAGATAGATTTTATATGTGTAGGAGAAGGGGAGATTACCACTCATGAATTTCTTGAAGCAGTAAAGAGAAAAGAAGAGGATTTTTCTCATATCCTCGGTCTTGCTTATATTAATCATAAAGGTGAGTTTATCTATACAGGGGATAGGCCGTTGATTGAAGATCTTGATACCCTTCCTATGCCTGCCTATCATCTTTATAATATGGAGCACCCATATATTGGTCTTCCCTCTGAAGGGAAGAGATCTTTTTTGGTAAATTTTGCCCGAGGATGTGGATTTGATTGTTCTTTTTGCAGTGAGTCTGCCTTTTGGCATAAAAGATGGAGAGGAAGATCGCCTCAAAAGATAGCTGATGAGTTAGAGCTTTTGAAAGAAAAATATAATAGAAGAATCTTTTATGTTGGTGATAACATATTCAATTATACAAGAGAACGTGGAATAGGATTTATTGAAGAGATGAAAAAAAGGAACACAGGACAGAAGTTATGGGTACAATCAAGGGCTGGCTTTGTAATAAGGGATGAAGATTTGATGGATGGTTTTAGAGAAGCAGGTGTATATCAATTTATGATAGGTATAGAGCATCATCGTCAGAATACCCTTGATCTTTTCAATAAAAAGGAGAGCGTGGACACAAATACAAAAGCGATGCAGATCTTAAAAAAGCATGGTTTAATGGTAATGGCTACTTTGATGATAGGTCACTGGGATGAGACAGAAAAAGATAGACAGGCGCTTTTAAAGTATGTAAGACCCTATGTAGATCATTTTGGACTTAATGTGATAACTCCCTTCCCAGGAACCCGTTTTTATGAAGAAATGAAGAGGCTTGGTAGAATAAAGGTAAAGGATTGGTCAAGATATGACTTGATTGAAGCTGTAATGCCAACAGCAGAAGAGCCGGATGTCCATAAGGTTACGGAAGCTCATATATCTATGATGCGTAAATATTATTGGCACCCAAGGGAGTTATGGAAGACCATATTTTCAAAAAATCCAATTCTTCGTCATCACCACAGACATTTTTTAGGTATTGCCTTTACTGCTTTTAAACATGAAGTTTTAGGGACCCCTCTTTGGAAGCAAAAAAACTATCAAACCTTTGAAGAGTTCTTAAAAGAGAGGGGAAGACCTCTTAAAAAATGGAGCAGTCCAACATAAATCTTTCAAAGTAGTAAATAAAATCTTTAAATTTTATTTTTTTCTATTTTTTTGAGTCTTTTATTTCTTTGTTTATCGTTTTTAATTCCTTATTCATCTTTTTTACTTTAAAGTAACCTTTTATGATTTTCGGGAAAAATATGACAAAGATGAAAAGAGCGCCGATTAGGAAGAAAATAAAAGTAATAAATGATAATGAACTTTCTGTGTGCCAAAAAAGAAACTTTATAGGCACGTTCATTCCATTTTGGAAAATAAAAATTGCTGTACCTATAATTACTAATAGATCAATTATTAAATAAAAAATCATTTTAACTTTCCTTTAATTAATTTTTCATATATATGAGACTAATAAAAGCCTATTTTAAGGTCCCAAATATATTATTTTGATTCCTTTTCCTCGCTCTTTTTTTTGGTTTTTTCGGTTGCCTTTCTTCCGCTTGTCTTAGGTTGTTCAACCTCTTCTTTACGTAGCAAACTTTCTATTTTTTCTATAGTAACAATCAATTTTTCTCTAAGTGATTCTATAATTAAATGTAAATCTTCAATTTTTTGTACCGATACTTTGCCACTTGCTTTTTGGTAAGCTAAGATAGCAATAATTAATGCTACAATGGCAATGAGAAAATTTAATACGGTCATGATTTTCCTCCATTTTTTTTGTTAATTGGTTTAGTTAATTTCAATAAAAGTAAAATTTGAAAACTCTATTATATATATATATAATAAAGAAACTTAAAAATCCATAAAAAAAAGCCTTCCCTTAAAAATAAAAGTTTAAATAAGATTAAATTATATATAAGCAACTAACAAAACCAAATTTTTTATTTAAAAAAGGGAAGGCCTATAAAAAATAGTTAAAAATTTTTTATAAGGGTCTCTACTCAGGTTTCATTTCAACTTTAAATCCTATATTGATCGATTTAAAACTCTGTAAAACAAGGGCAGTTGAATTATTATCCCTTGCTGAAAGCACCATTAATTTTCCAATATCTTGATCTGGTAATAAAACCTTTTTACCAGTAATAGGATCTTTTACCTTTTTGCCAGGCAGGAAAATCTCAAATATATTTCCCTCAACAACATTATCTTTTATTCCTTTGTCAATATAAACAATGCTTCCTTGAGCTAAATTTAACTCTTCATCTCTTGAATCAATAATATATCCTTTAGCAAAGGTAGTAGCCTTTACAGGTTTTATATCTTTGTTTAATGGTTTATAAGGCATCAGGCGATCTCCTTTAAAGATCTCCCTGTATGGCTTACTCAAAAATCCTATATAGATATTATTCTTTTTATCCATTACCCTTAAGTGGCCAAGGACTAAGATCTTTTTTCCTATTATTTTTTTTGTTATTGGGTGGCGTACCTTTGATCCAATGCGGTAGATTGTAAGCCTATCTCCAATTTTTATCTTTTTGTTTTTAAAAAGTCTGAAATATACCAGATCTCTATAAGTTATATTTTCATGGAAGTCATCACTTTCAATAATAACACCCATGCCTTTCATATCTTTATCTGTAATAAATCCTGCAAATTCTATATTTTCTACCCATAATGGAGGGGGAGCCTTTTTTTTGACAATAGGAGGAGGTGCTTCTAAAATCTCTTCATAAAGTTTAACTTTATATCCCGGATAAATAAGGTGAGGGTTAGTTATATACTGATTCATCTCCCAAAGTTTTGGCCATAAAAAAGGGTTTTTCCAATATTTGTCAGATATATCCCAAAGGGTATCTCCTTTTTTGACCACATGTTCTTCTATATATGAATCTTTAGAAAAAGCAGTAAAATTAAAGAGAAAAACAAAAAAGCAGATAAATATTGCAAAAAATATCTTCTTATTTTTCATTTGTGCCTCCAATTAAAGCAATATTTCTTTAAAAAGGAGTAATTTTAAATAAATATTTTTTAATAAAAATACCATGTTATGTTTGAATTGTCAAGTAATTTTTTAAGTTTTTTTGATAAATAAAATATTAATTTAAAAATTTTTCTTATAAGCTTTTTCATATCAATATATGGAGTATCAATGTTAAGCAAATGGTCAAATTTAAAAAAATTTTTTTATAATCAATTTTTAATTGTCAAAGAGTTTTTCATCTGATAAAATAAGATTAAATATTCAAATATTGTTTCAATATTAATCAATTTTCTTGACAAAATTAAGGTAATTATGATAAAAATTGCACAAAGTATAATAAATCATAAAAAAGGAGCAAAGTTATGTTATCAAATGATTTTATAGCAGAATTAGAGAAGATAGTCGGGAAGGAGGATGTGCTTACATCAAAGGAAGAGCTCACTGCTTACTCCTATGATGGCACAACCAGTTGGGTTCACCTTCCTGATGCAGTGGTTTTTCCCACCAGCACTCAAGAGGTTTCTGATATTATGAAGCTTGCTAATAAACATCTTGTTTATGTAACCCCAAGGGGTGCTGGGACTAATGTTAGTGGAGGATCAATACCAATAAAAGGTGGCATAGTACTTTGTACGACAAAAATGAATAAGATTCTAAATATTGATAAAGAAAATCAAATTGCAGAGGTTGAGCCAGGAGTGGTTTTGATGGATCTAAATATAACTTTAGCTAAAGAGGGGTTAAGGTTTCCTCCGGATCCACAAAGCTTTTTAGGCGCAACCTTGGGTGGAAATATTGCTGAAAATGCAGGAGGCCCTGCTTGTGTAAAGTATGGAGTTGTTAAACAATATATCCTTGGTCTTGAAGTTGTTCTACCAACAGGAGAGATTGTAAATTTTGGTGGTAGAACAATGAAAAATGTTCAGACCTATGATTTAGCTTCTTTAATTGTTGGCTCTGAGGGAACATTAGGTATTGTAACTAAAGGAATTTTAAGGTTAATCCCTGCCCCTGCTGCTGCTCAAACCTTATGTGTTGTTTTTGATGACATGGGGAAAGCGGCTACTTCTGTATATAAAATATTATCTCAGGGCGTTATTCCAAGTAAATTAGAGTTTGTTGACAATTGGGTTATTAATAGAATCGAAGAGATGATGCCAATGGGACTTCCTACTGATGCTGATGCGCTTTTACTTATTGAGTCAGATGGTATCCCAGAAGTGGTTGAAAAAGAAATTAAACAGATTATAGATGTTTGTAATGAAACAGGTGCAAAAGAGGTTAGGGTTGCAAAAGATGCTGAAGAAGCTCTTAAATATTGGAAGGCGAGAAGTGCTGGTTTTGCTGCTGTATTTGGCAAAGCGCCTACTGTCTTAGCTGAAGATGTAACTGTACCGAGAAATAAATTACCAGAATTCTTAAAAAGGATTAAGGAGATTTCAGAAAGAGAAAACGTTCCAATTACAAATATAGGTCATGCTGGAGATGGAAATCTTCATCCTTCTGCTTTAACTGATGAAAAGGATAAGGAGCATTTTGAAAGAGCAAAAAAAGCCATTGACGAGATAATAGAAATGGCAGTTGAATTTGGTGGTGTTCTATCAGGAGAACATGGTATAGGTTTGGAGAAGAAAAAATTTCTCAAAAAAGCTGTTGATCCAAAAGTAATTGAATTAATGAAAGGAATAAAAAGGGTTTTTGATCCAAATAATATTCTAAACCCTGGTAAGATTTGGGAAGATTAATATAAAACAGAGGTTGTAACCTTTCAACAATAAGGAGATCAACATTGAAAAAGAGAAATTTTAAAGAATTAGAACGTTTTGAAAAGGAATTATCGCAATGTATGAAATGTGGTTTTTGTACCTTTTTCTGCCCCATTTACCAGGAAACCAGGCTTGAATCAGGGGTGGCAAGAGGCAAAACAGTATTAATCCGAGAGCTTAAAAAGGGTGCTCTTGATTTTACTAATGAGATGGCTACCAAGATAAATATGTGTCTGCTTTGTAGAACATGTGTAGTAAATTGTCCTGCCAAAGCTCAGACTGATGAAATAGTTGTAGCAGCAAGGGCTGATTATGTAAGTAATAAAGGTCTTCCGTTTTTAAAGAATATCTTATTCAAGTGGATAATGCCTAAAAGAAACCTTTTTGGGAATATTGTAAAGATAGCTTCTAAATTTCAATGGCTTTTACCAAAAACAAAAGGAAAGATTAGGCATCTTCCAGATTTTCTTTCTGCTCTCGGAAAAGGAAGAAACATACCTTCAATATCTCATAATTTTTTGAGAAATCAAGTTCCAGAAGTAAATAAACCACCAGAAGGTATCCAAACCAAGATGAAGATCGGTTATTTTATTGGTTGTGCTACAGATTTTGTTTACCCTGAAGTAGGGAAAGCAGTTATAAATTTTCTTACTCATCATGGCATAGAGGTATTTGTACCAAAGGCACAAGGGTGCTGTGGTGTTCCTATTTATATGTCAGGAGATTTTGACACAGGTAGGGATTTAGCTGATAAAAATATTGCAGCCTTTCCTGATGATCTTGAATATATTGTTACCGCATGTGCTACCTGTAGTTCTGGATTAAAAGATTATGCCAAATATCTTGGAGATACTGAAGAAAGAAAGAAACGTTATGAAGCATTTGTAAAAAAGGTTAAGGATATCAATGAATTTCTTGTTGATGTGCTAAAACTTGATCTATCAGAATATAAATTAAAAGAGGAGTATAAAGGCAAAAAGCTCACCTGGCATGATCCTTGCCACTTAGTAAGACATCAGAATATCAAGGAACAGCCAAGGACGATTCTAAATGCATTAGATGGTGCAGAATTTGTGGAAATGCCTAATGCAGATAGATGCTGTGGTATGGGAGGTTCATTCAGCATTTATTACTATGACCTCTCCAAAAAGATTGCAGAACATAAGGCTAAAGGGATTGAAGCATCAAATGCAGATATTGTTGTTACTTCCTGCCCTGGGTGTATGATTCAGTTAACAGATATTACAATGCAGCATGAGATGGACAAACCTGTAGTTCATATTATGGAGCTTTTAGATTGGGAGAAAAAAGAAGAGAAAAAGGAGGAAAAGAAGGAATAAAATCACAATCCCTCTTTTAGGGATGTAAAAAGGAGGAGAGATATGACAACTAGTAAATGGATGAATATGGGAGATATTATTAAGGTTCATTCTCAAAATATTCCTGATAAACAGGCCATATCCGATAAATTTAAGAAGTATACTTTTAAAGAATGGAATGAAAGGGCTAATAGGCTTTCATCTACATTAAAAAGTATGGGTGTAGGATATGGAGACCGCTTTGCTATTTTAGCTTATAATTGTGTTGAATGGATGGAGATATATCTTTCTTGTGCCAAAGGAGGACAGGTTGCTGTTCCTATAATGTTTAGGCTTGCACCTCCAGAGATAGAGTATGTTGTTAATCATGCAGAATGCAAAGCTTTTATTGTTGCAAAAGAGTTTGTAGATACGGTTAATAGTATAAAAGATAAATTACCTATTCCAAAGGATAATTATATCTTTTTTGGTGATGATAAAACTCCTGAAGGGTATATCCATTATGAAGATGTTATGGCAAAAGGAGACCCTACCGAAAGAGAGGAGATAGTAGATAGTGATCATCCTTGGACTTTTATGTATACATCTGGTACAACAGGAAGGCCAAAAGGAGTTGTTAGAACTCACGAAAGCTATATGGCTCAATATTATCTAAATAATATAAACATGGGTGTAAGAGTTACTGACAAGGTAATGTTAGTTATGCCAATGTGCCATGTTAACTCAATATTTTATTCCTTTCCTTATAGCTTAATAGGAGCTGAGGCTTTTGTTTATAATATGATTAGCTTTGATCCTGAAGACCTTTTAAAGACCATCCAGGATCACAAAATCACCTTTACCTCTCTTGTTCCTACTCATTATATCATGATGTTGGCTTTACCTAATAAAGATAAATACGATGTTAGCAGTATTAGACAACTTTTAATATCATCTGCGCCGGCAAGAAAAGACCTTAAGTTAGCGATTATGGATTATTTTAAGAATGCCGAGCTTTGGGAAGCTTATGGCTCTACTGAAGCTGGTCTTGTTACCCTTTTAAGACCAGAGGATCAAATGAAAAAATTAGGCTCAATAGGAAAAGAGATTTATGGAATCGATAGGATAAAGATCTTAGATGAAGAGGGCAAAGAGGTTCCTGTAGGGGAGGTTGGAGAGCTTTATTCAAGAACACCTCAAATTTTTAAAGAATACTGGAAAGATCCTGAAAAGACAAAAGAGGTATTTCAGGGAGAATGGTTCTCTGCTGGTGATATGGCACGCCAAGATGAGGATGGGTATTATTATCTTGTTGATAGAAAAGCAAATATGATAATCACTGGTGGTGAAAATGTTTATCCTTCTGAAGTAGAAAATGTTGTAGGTGCACATCCAGCAGTAAAGGATGTTGCTGTTATTGGTGTGCCAGATGAGAAATGGGGAGAAGCAGTTAAAGCTGTTGTTATTTTGCATGAGAGTTATGTTGCAAGCGATGAGTTAGCAAAAGAGATTATGGAATTCTGCCGAGGTAAAATTGCAGGATATAAGAGGCCAAAGAGTGTAGACTTTATAAAAGAAGAAGAGATGCCAAGAACAGGTACTGGCAAGATTCTTCATAGAATCTTAAGAGAACGATACGGAAAATGGAGTGATCAGTAATAAATAAAAAGAGGGAAGTATCCCCCTTTTTTTGTTTAAATGAGCAACTAATCAATAGCTCTTTTATATCTTAATTTCATTGCTGATAAAATAAGCTTGTAAAAACTTATTTAGTTAAACATTTTTCTAAAGAAGATTTAAGAATATCTTTTTTTAATCCCTGCCCAATAAAGACTAAAATATTTGGTTTAGGTTCTTTTTTCAAAAATTGGATAAATTCAAATCTTCCTGATACAAATTGAAGAAATAAAGGATTTGGTTTTCCTTTTAATCTTACAATTCCTTTTAAACGATAAACAGAAGAGGAAAGATCGCCCAAAAAATTTATAAGAGCTTTTTCATCAAAAATTCCTTGTAATTTTATTGTAAAATTTTCTATAGCTTGTGTTACTATATCTAATCCTTGGTGTTTTATACAATTTTTATTAGAAGAACTGATATCTTTTTTTAAGATTTCTTTCTCGTCTATGAAGAAGCTTTCTATATCCTTTTGGGTTGCAAAAAGAAGGCGAGGATTTACATTCGCATGAGAAGTAGTTATTATTATTGAATGTGGGTTTATTGCTTTTATAAGATTTTTTGCATTATCAATAGAGACTTTATCAATCATCTCACTTTTATTAAGCAAAAGAAAATCAGCAGCTTTAATTTGTGCCTTGATTACAGGATATTTATCAATTGTTTCCATTAAATTGGCTCCATCAATTACAGTAATCAAAGAATCAAATCGGACAAGAAATTTTAGATAGGGTATTTCATCAAGAATAGGTTGAGGATCGGCAATACCAGTAGTTTCAATAACAATAAGGTCAGGATAAAATTCATAACATAATTTTTTAATAGCACCTCTAAGGTCTCCAAGAAGAGTACAACAGAGACAACCTCCTTCCATTTCTGTGATCATATAATCACCTGTTAAAATTTTCCCATCCAGGCTTGTTTCACCAAGTTCATTTTGGATTACTGCTATCCTTTCATTTTGCTCTGTTTTATATTTGATTAATCGATTTAAAAGAGTGGTTTTACCACTTCCTAAAAAACCAGTAATTATTATCAATGAAGGTCGATATTGTTTGCCAAAAATTTGAAACGAGCTAACATCTGAATCCTTTTCCCATGAAGCAGTCTTCCACCAAAGAGGATTGCCATGAACAGGGAAGAGATTTTGAGAAGTTTGTTTCCAGATAATCTTTGTTGGAAGTGACGTTGATTCGCTAAAATCACATGGGAAAAAGTTAAATAACCATTCTTCTAAAAGATTTTGATTTTTTTCTTTTTCTTCCAAATTAAAGCCAATTGAAAGAATTTGTTCTTTTATATCATTACTTATTATGATTTCGGCTTGCTTTTGTTTTTTGATATGATAGAAGTAACCTGGACGAGATTTTAAAATAGCATAATCTGGCATTTTTTTTAATTGATAAGCAATCATTTGAATTAATTTATCAAAAAGAGACCATGATATTGCAAAGGCAGGTATATCTCGATCAA
>JAFDIG010000336.1 GCA_019308145.1 Deltaproteobacteria bacterium
AACAACATCCTTTCCTTTTAATAGAAAAAATAAAAAAGAAAATTAAAAAAGCTTTTCCCTTTTTCCCTAAACTTAAAGGATATCGTTTATCATGGGAAATCATAGAAGAAGAAGACTGGGCATGTTCGTGGAAAAAGTATTTCACCTATCATAAGATCACAGAAAAGATAGCAATTGCCCCTCCTTGGGAGAAGAAAAGAAATGATGTCCCCATCTTTATCTATATTGAGCCTGCTATGGCTTTTGGAACAGGATTACACCCTACCACTAAACTATGCTTAATGATGTTAGAGAAATATATCACTCAAAAGGAAATAAAAGATCTGCTTGATGTTGGAACAGGTTCAGGAATACTTTCCATTGCCTCTATCTTTCTTGGGGCAAAAAATGTTTTAGGAATTGATATAGATAAGGATGCTATAAAGTCCGCAAGAAAGAATAGACGGCTAAATAGACTCAAGAAAAAACCAATTTTTTCCTCCAAACCCTTATCAAAGATAAGGAAAAAATTTGATATAGTTGTTGCAAATCTTACAAGGGATATAATAGTTGAAAACCATCACTATCTTAATGAAAGAATCGTTACACATGGGAAATTGATCATCTCTGGCATTCTAATAGAGCAAAAAAAAGAGATTAAAGCTTTAATGCAAAAAAATGGGTTAAAGCTTATTGATGAAAAAGAGAATGAGGATTGGCTTTGCTTAGTAATGGAGAAATAGATGCGTAGATTTTTTGTTGAACACCCTATAAAAGAAGAGCAGGTGGCTTTAAAAGGCAAGGAACACAAACACTTATCAAGGGTATTAAGAATAAAAAAAGGGGATAGTGTAATCCTTTTTGATGGGTCAGGAAAAGATTTTATTGGAAAGGTTATTAAGATTACAGAAAATAGCTCCACAATAAGGATAGAAAAGATAGCAGAATCAAATACCGAATCTCCTTTAGATTTAACACTAATCATGGGAATCATAAAAGGAAAGACAATGGAGGAGATTATCCGTCATGTAACCGAGCTGGGCGTTAGAAGCATCCTTCCTATTTTTACTGAGCGGTCAATACCTAAATGGGGAAAAGAGGAACAAAAAAAAAGGGTTAAAAGGTGGCAAATTATAGCAAAAGAAGCAGCTAAACAATGTGGCAGAACAAAGCCTCCAGAAATATTTACAATTTTATCCTTTTCAAAGGCAATCTCTATAAAAGAAGATGGGATACACTTAATATTTTGGGAAGAAGAGACAAAAGGATTAAAAAAGATCCTTGAATCTGTTAAATATGATAACATGATATCGATAGCCATAGGTCCTGAAGGAGGTTTTTCTAAAGAAGAGATAGAAGACGCAGAAAAAAAAGGATGGATACCAGTAAGCCTTGGCAAAAGGATTCTAAGAGCAGAAACCGCTGCCATAACAGCAGCAGCATTAATTCAACATATTTTTGGGGATTTGGGGGAATAAATTAAAGAAATAAAAGTAACAAAATTTATAATTTATTATCATTGAACAGATAACAAAATCTTTTAAATCAATCCACTATAAGGTTTAGCATCTTTCCTTCCTTAGTATCAATTAACCCCTTATCAGTAAGCCTTATAAAAGGAAGACCTGTAAAAGAGATGGTTTGTAAAACCAAATATGGACGAGTTGGTTTAAAACCAAGGTGAGCGCAAGCAAGCTCTACCTTTTTTATTTCATAAGCGATCTCCTCAAATGATTTATCAGATGTGATCCCACAGACAGGAAGTGGCATCTCGGCGAGAATCTCTCCATTTTCCACTACTACGTAACCCCCTTGAAGCTCAATTAATCTATTAACAGCATATGAAATATCAGACTCATCAACACCAACAACAAAAATATTGCTCGTATCCCAAATTAAGGAATCCGCAATTGCTCCTCTTTTTAACCCCATCCCGTGAACAAAGCCAATTGCCATCCTTAAATCAGGATCTCCTTTATCTATAACAGCCATCTTCAAAATATCTTTTTCAATATCAGAAGCAAGATTTCCATCTACTGCCTTATGGGATATCACAAGCTCACGTGTGATGGTTTCATTTACAACATCCACACATCTTATTTTGTATAAGCCATCTTTTTTATTGATAAAAAAATCCTCTGGTTTTGTTTTCCTAATTTTTACCGAGTGATAACTATCATCTGGATATCTATGCTTTGGGGGTTCCTTGATAAGTTTACCGTCCTCTGCAGCTACCTCGCCATCCATTATTACAAGACGACATCGCATCTCTTTTGGATCATCAACTATAACTAAATCCGCAAGATTCCCAGGTGCAATACCTCCAAGATCTCTTAAACAAAAATATTGAGCAGGATTAATGGTAACCATTTGAACTGCAGTTACAATATCAAATCCATATTCAATTGCCTCTCTTACAAGTATATTCATTCCCCCCTTTTTTATCATAAAAGCAGGTTCAAATAGATCAGATACAAGCATTACCCTTCTTAAATCCATTCCCAAATCCTTTATCGGATAAATAGATGAGAAATCCTGTCTGATGTAACCCTCCCT
>JAFDIG010000030.1:0-12995 GCA_019308145.1 Deltaproteobacteria bacterium
TTGGGCACTCAGATTGTAGCGAAGCTGGAACAGCTATAACTCTTATTGATCTTAATAAAAAGGTAGCATCCAAAATTAATGTTGGAGGTTGTCCAGTAGGATTGGCTATTTTTAGACAATACCATAAATCTTCTCCTTATGATGGAATTTATAAGGACATAGGTGGTACAAATAATCTAAATGTATATGTTCAAACCTATGATAATGGTGGCACCTTGCTGCTTTACACCTTTGATACTATAAATATGAAAGGTTTTTGGTGCACTCCCATATTAAATGGTGTTTTTGATGGACTTTCCATAAATCCTGCTATAAATGAAAAGGTTATATTTGATTTTAACACAATGAATATGACAATCATCCCTCTTGGGGGACCAACCACTACAACAACTATTACAGAACCAACTACAACAATCTCTTCCACTACAACAAGTGTTGTTTGGAAACAAAATCTAAATAGTAAGAAATCTCAACAAAATTTAACATTTGGAATGTATAAATTTGCCAATGCAATACCCTCTTCCAGAGATGGAATATATAAAGATGTTGATGGAACGTTAAACCTTAATATCTATATACAAACTTATGATAATGGTGGAACACTTTTACTTTACACTTTTGATACCGCTACCATGGTAGTTTTATGGGATGATCAAGTAACTGAAAATCTTTTCGATGGCTCTGCTGTAAATCCATCAGTAAATAAAAGAGCTCAATTTAATTTTAATACCAATAGATTAACTGTTATAGATATTGATACAGGGCTTAGTCAAAATTATGATACATATAAGTTTGCAAATTTACCTTAATTAGTTCACACTGTAAATTATGAACAATTTATAAATTGCTCATAATAAAAATGATAATTAAGAATATATAAAACAAGGAAATTTCTTCTTACTTGTAGGCTGATTTTCTTAATCTAAACTTAAACAGACTAATTAAAAATTAACTAAAAAAGGGAGAAAAGATTATGGAAATGAAGATAGTTGATCTTGAATTTCCTGCTGGAGCAAACATTATTCTTGGGCAAACGCATTTTATTAAAACAGTAGAAGACCTTTATGAAATTATGATCACCTCATCTCCTCAAGCAAAATTTGGAATAGCTTTTTGCGAGGCATCAGGACATTGTCTAATAAGGGTTGAAGGAAATGATGAAAAACTCAAAGAATCAGCAACGCAAAATGCTTTAAATATTGGCGCAGGCCATAGCTTTATTATTGTAATGGAAGGTATATTTCCTATAAATGTTTTAAATGAAATAAAAATGTGTCAGGAGGTATGTAGAATATTTTGTGCAACTGCAAACCCCGTGAAAGTAATTATTGCGGAAACAGAACAAGGAAGAGGAATCCTTGGAGTAATCGATGGAGAAAAACCAAAAGGTGTTGAAGATGAATCAGGTGTCCAATGGAGAAAAAAACTTTTAAGGGATTTTGGATATAAAAAATAGTATTAGTTAGTTTGCAAAAGAAAAATAAAGCGTGAATTAATGAAAGCTAAAAATATTTTTTGTTAAAGCCTGTAGTTAGCTATAACAAATAAAAAAATTATCAAAAGATAAAAGGGAATACTTCAAAATAGAGTGTAAAAAAGATTTTCTAACAAAAAAAGAAATTATCCCTAACAAAAGGAAAACCATATAAAGCGATAAGTATTAAGGGGGGCATTATCATTATAGAGTAAGCAGTTTTATGATGGTGGATCTTTATCTGTTTTTATTTTTTGGCAAATCAAATTTAAATATAATTTTTGTTAGCCCAATACTCGAAAAAAGTGTTCTTTCCCTTGTTTCAAGTTAAAATATTTTTTTGCTGGTTTAAGCAAAGTAAACCCTGCAAAAATAATTAAAATAACCCCTATTCCCCCTATTGTTTCCTCCAAGCCTATCCTTTTCCCTAAAAAGGTTCCCATGATAAGTGAAAAAATAAATGATATATTACTAAAAGCTGCAAAGATACCATACAATCTTCCTCTCATAGTAAGAGGCATATTTTGTTGGATAAATGATAAATATAAACTTAAAAATAATGTCGTTAAAAAAGTGATCAAAAAGAATATGATGCAAATAAAGATGTTATAAAGGTTAAGAAAGAAAAAGGTTGCGAGAAATCCAATTAAAGCAAGAAATATTGCGGGATTTATTAAAATAATACCCTTTTTTGGTTTAAAAAGCAACAAAATTGTTGCAAAAAAGATTCCCATCCCTTTTATTGAAAAAGCAATACCAAAATTTAGCATAAAAAACCCTCCTTTACTTTTTGAGAAAAGAAAAGGGATAAAGAGATCAAAAATTCCTGTAAAAAAAGGCAATATAATCAAAGGCATGAGGATAAGAACCATTTTTTTTAAGATATTTTTTGAAATTTTCATATTAGCTTTATCCTTTTTAACCTTTATATGATAAGTAACCCTAAATATAAAAAAAGCGGATAAAAGAAAAGAGAGGGAATCCAAAGATAAAGCCGCATTTTTCCCAAATATTGAGATAACTATACCCCCTAAAATTGGGCCTATAATAGAAGCAATTGCTCCAATAATCATAGATAGGGAATGAGAGCCAGCAAGTAGATCAGGGGATATTATTTCAGGGATTAGTGAGAAATTAGCTGAAAGAAAAAGGGTTGAAAAGGCTGTAATAAAAAGAAAGAGAATTATAATGATCAAATGGGGCATATGATAACAAAGAAGCATTATGAGTAAAGATCTAATCAAATCAGCAAATATCATCGCTTTTTTTGCATTTACTTTATCAACAATTAATCCTGTAATAGGAAATAAAATAATAAAAGGGATTTTCCAAAGGATAAGGGTCAATGCAACCCCGAAAATGGATGGAGATTTCCCTTCAAAGCCCAAAATAGAGAGAATAGCAATTAATCCTATGCCATCGCCTATAGAGGAGACAAAGGAAGAAAAAATAATCCATTTAAACCTTTTATGAAAAAGAAGCAAATTCATGCATAATCCTGCTCCAAAATCCTACCACCTACACCATCTAAAAATTTCCTTTCACAATTTATCTCTTCAATATTACCTTTGTTAAGTAGAGCAAGATAAGGGCAACCTCCCGCACATAAAGGGAGATAAGGACAATCCCTGCATTTTTTCCATCTATTCATTGTAGTAAATCTTATATACAGGTAAGAAAAATCTTCTTCGTAAATACTCCCCACTTTTAACTTCTCTATTCCTGCCATTGCAGGACATTTATATATATCGCCATTGGTGTCAAACGTAAAATCATGAGCCCTTGTTACTCCACAGATATTTACTCCTATACCCTCTTGTGGGATAAATCCTCTTTTGATTGCCTCTTCCCTAAGCCTGACATGTATATCAGCTAAATTAGCATTTGAAAGAGAAGAGCATCCTATAGGCTTTTTATCCCTTATGTTTTGAATAATAGGAGAAAATTTTACCATCCTCAATTTTTTTTGAAGATTGTATAAGCTGAGTTCATCAAGTAAATCAACCATAGAATCTACAGTTTCTATTGAATAATTTGCATTTATGATTATATCTATAATATCTTTTGTTTTAAGGATATTTTTCAAGATAATATCGTAAGTTCCTCTGCCATCTGGAAAAGGGCGTGTTTGGTTATGAAAATCTCTTGTACCATCTAAGGTTATAGATGCTCGTGCTAAACCTAACTCTTTAAGCCTTTTTGCTACATCTGATGTAAAAAGTATACCATTTGTTGCTATACTTATTGAAAATTCAATTTTTTTTTGCCTACAAAATTCTTTTAATCTTCCACTAACTAATTCTATAGCTTTAAGATTTAATAAAGGTTCTCCGCCATAAAGATGGAGAAAAAATTCCCTCGGATGTATTGTATCAAGATAATTTATCATCCACTCTGCTGTATCTTTTGCGATTTCTAAAGACATCGTACTGTTATTCTTTTCTTGACCCATAATGCAATAAGTGCATTTAAGATTACACTTTTCAGTTGGTATTAAAGTAAAAGTAACAGAAGTTGCTTCAAAGTTAATTCTAAAAAAGAAATGCTCAAAAATTTTATCCTCATCCACCTCATTAGGAATCAAAAAACTAAATTGAGTTAATATATCCAGATTTTCAGGTCTAATAGAGTTCAGATTAACATCCTCCCAAGGGAGGGTAAAAATTTTTGCAGTTGGCTCATCTACTTTTAAAAGTGAACCTGTAAGAGTATTATAAAGTAAAAACATATTATCGATTGATGATGGAAAAATAATAACAAATTTTGATCTTTTCATAATATCACCCTTTCTTCCTTAAGGGGCCCCTTAATTTTAGTTAGAGTTTCAAATCTAATCCTTTATGCAATGGGAAGTCCAGCATAGATACAGCAATAACATTTCATATTAGAATTCATCTTTCCCTTTTTTAAGATTTTTATCTTCATTCTTATCCCTCCTCTCATAATAAGATTTTTTAAGACCGGTCTGACAAGACTTTAAATACAAATTATATGCCAAAAAGGTGAAAAAAATTTTTTAATTATTTTAATATGTTTGAGGAATAAAGGAGCTATGATTAAATGATATGAACTAAAATAATGGGTAATCTTTTGAAAATATACTGGTTTTTTAAACCCTCTTTTTTCTTAAAAGATAAACAAAAAAAGGTCCACCAAAAAGAGCAGTAATAACACCTACTGGTAATTCAGTTGAAGGGGTTATAACCTTTGATAGTGTATCACAAATAACAAGAAATGACGCCCCAATAAAAAAGGAGGTTGGAAGGATTATTCTATGATCACCACCTAATATAATTCTTAATATATGAGGAATAATAAGCCCAATAAATCCGATTATTCCTGCTATTGAGACAACGGCTCCTGTCATTAAAGAAACCACAAGTGTAAGCATAATTTTTGTTTTTTCCACGGGGACCCCAAGTTGAGAGGCTGTTTCTTCTCCTATGTTAATCAGGTTTAGGGAACGAAAATGATAAAAGATAATAAAAAAACCAAATATTACTATTGGCAAAACAATTATGATTTGTATGAAATCTGCTTGCGAAAGATCGCCCATAAGCCAAAAAAGAATATGATGAATGCGTTCATCATGCGTAATAGATATAAGAAACATTATAACAGCAGTGAAAAATGTATTAATAATCACCCCTGCTAATATCAAAATTGTTGTATTCATACGATTTTCTCTATGAGAAATAATAAATACTAAAAAAATAGTAAAAAGCCCGCCCAAAAAAGCAGAAAGCTGTAAGCCAAAAGGGATAGCAGAAAAGCCCAAGATAATCGAAATAATAGCTCCTGTTGCAGCACCACTTGAAATACCCAAAATATATGGCTCTGCTAAAGGATTTCTTAAAAGGGACTGAAAAACCACTCCACCAATAGCCAAACTTCCTCCAACCAATATACCTGTTATGGCTCGTGGAAGACGAAGCTTTAAAAGCACCGCTTTTTCTGTTACTGTTAATTTCCCATTTAGCACCGTTTCTATCTTCAAAGGCATAGTGCCAACAAAAAGGGAAGCAACAACAGATATAATAAGAATAAAGAAAAAAATGGAATTAATTATTATGAATCGTTTTGGGGTTATGTACATCAAATATTCCTTTATAAGAGTTTCTATAAAAATAGAGAGTTTTTAAACCTGCTTTAAAATTTTTTAGAAAAGATTCTTTTATTTTTAAAGATCATATCGACAAAGTCAGAAAGATTCTCAAAAATCCGTGGGGAAGGTCTATCTAAAAGATCATTAGGAACAACAAATATCTTTTTATTCTTAACAGCAGGTATGTTAACCCAGTTTTTCCAATAACCATAAGCTTTTTTAATATCCATTGTCCCGCCCATAGGAGATATAAGAATAATATCTGGTCTACCCAATATTACCTTTTCAATGGAGTATATAGGATATTTAATATTATTTTTGCCAGCAATATTTATCATCTTAAGTTTATTTAAAAGATCATCTTGATAAGTTCCCTTGCCTATCGTTATCATAGGGTTAAGCCCTAATTGGTAAAAAACTTTAACCTCTTTCCCTTTTTCTCTTTTCTTTTTGATCATTTCCCATTTTTTTCTAAAATTGGCTACAATTTTTTTTGTCTTTTTTTCTATTCCCAAAATACGACCAATATTCATCATTGAAATAAATATATCATCTACTTTTTTTGGGTTTACAAAATATATATTAAATCCCATATCTTCAATTTTTCTTATTGAGCCTGGTGGTGTATGTCCTTTAACCCCTATAACTAAATCTGGTTTTAAGGATACAATCTTTTCAAGATCAAGATGTATGTATGTTCCAACTTTAGGAAGTTTTTTAGCCATATCAGGAAAGTTTGAAAATTTAGTTACTCCGACGACTCTTTTCATCACCCCAAGATAATAAAGTTCTTCTGTAACACTTGGAGCTAAAGATATAATCCTTTTAGGTTCAGAAGAAATGGAGAGTTTCCTCCCTGTTTCGTCAAAAAATATTTTTCCTTCTGCATTTAAAAGAAGAGATAAAAAAAGAAGAAAGATAAAAAGGATTCGGATTATAAATTTAACCATTTTTTTACCTAAAAAGAATAGATGCTAAAATTAGTGCAATTAATTCAGAACCTTCAACAGAAAAACCAATGATATCGCCTGTAATACCGCCAAGGCGTGAAGAAAAAAATAGAATTACTAAAAATCCCCATAAAGCTACAACAAAAAGCATAAAAATACCTTTTATCTTAGCCACTGGTATTAAAACAAATAAAAAAAGCACTGTTGCAACAAAAAACTCTTTTTTCCCTGTAAATTTAACAAATGGAAGCCCAGTACCATGAGAATTTGCATATGTAGAAAAAGCACAAACTTCTACTGCAACCCATCTTCCTAAAGATGGATATAAAAATATCATAATATATCTGCCTAATGGAGTTATAGATAAAAGGGCATAAATTTTTATTAAGAAGAGACCAATTAAACCACCAACTGCAAAAACTCCTATATATTCATCTCTCATAATAGAGATAATCTTTTGTTTGTCCTTTCTACCAGAAAATCCATCGATAGTATCTGCAAAACCATCCAGGTGTAGCCCTCCGCTTAATATCTCCTGAAAAAAGATTGTTAATATAAGAGAGAGAGATAAAGGTAAAATTTTTTTTATTAAAACAAAAAGAAAAAGAGATAGTAACCCTATTAAAGCTCCTATGTAAGGGAAAAATATAGTTGAATCAGAAAGATTAGAAAAGCTTATTTCATCAGAGCTTCTAATCTTAATAATTGTAAGAAATCTTAAGGCAGTTAAAAAGGATTTCATGATATTGCCTTTGACACAGATGCTTCCTCAAATGTTGCCATATCTCTTATGATCTTAACGCTTGCTTCAATTATTCCGATAGCCAATGCTGCCCCTGTTCCTTCACCTAATCGCATGTTAAGATCAAGAACAGGTTCAAGATGCATCATCGTTAAAAGAAGGGGCTGACCCTTCTCTGTGGAGAGATGTCCTGCTATTAAATAATCAGCAACTTTTGGAGATATTTTCCAAGCTATAGCTGCTCCTGCTGCTGATATAAAGCCATCAATCACAACTGGCATTTTTGATGAAGCAGCCCCTAAAATCAAGCCAGCAATACCTCCTATCTCAAAGCCACCTACTTTACTTAATATATCAATTCCATCATTAACATCAGGATTATTTATTCTTATAGCATCTTCAATAACCTCTACCTTATGTGATAAAGCGTCTGAAGAAAGACCTGTTCCAGGTCCTGTTACTTCATTAACTCTCCTTCCTGTAACAACAGATGTAATAGCACTACTTGGTGTTGTATTTCCTATACCCATATCACCTGTACCTATTAAATGAACCCCTCTTCTTTTTGCATCTAATGCTAAATTTGCTCCGATTTCTAAAGATTTAATAGCCAACTCACGGCTCATTGCAGGACCTTTCCTTATATTCTTTGTCCCTTTGGCTATTTTTTTCTTGATTAATCCTAATTCATCTTCAAAATCATAATCAACCCCAATATCAACGATATGAACCTTTATTCCATTATGTTTTGCCAAAACATTTATAGCCGCCCCTCCTTTAAGGAAGTTAAAAACCATCTGGCTGGTTACTTCTTTTGGGTAAAGAGAAACACCTTCTTCTATTACACCATGGTCAGAAGCAAACAAAAAGATCTCCTTTTTTTCTACTATTGGCTTTATATTCCTTTGAATACCAGCTATCCTTTTTGCTAACCACTCTAATTTCCCTAAACTATCCTTTGGTTTTGTGAGTATCTCTAACCTCTCTTCTGCTTTTTTAAGATACCTTTGATCAATTGGTTCTATATTTTCAACAATCTCGTCTAATCTCATCCTTTTCTCCCTTTTATTATCAATGGAATACCTGCAATAATAAGTATAACTTCATCAGATATTGATGCTAATTTTTGGTTAAAAAACCCAAGTTCATCCCTAAAGCTTCTTGCTAATCTATTCTCTGGCACTATCCCCATGCCAACTTCATTACTTATCATAATAAAATCAAATGTGAGATCTTTTGCAGTTTTTATAAACTCATCTGTTTTTGAACGAATTTTCTCTATATCCTCATTGTAAAAAAGGAAAAGATTAGAAAGCCATACTGTGAGGCAATCGATTACAACTACATGATGCTTATTTTTATCAAGATTTTTTATAGATAAAGATATATCCAATGGTTCTTCAATGGTTTCCCAATTTTCATTTCTATCCTTTTTATGCATTTCTATTCGTCTTTTCATTTCTTCATCAGTAGGATAAGCAGTAGCAATAAGTAAAGGAAAATCTGTCATAGATTCAGCTAATTTTTGAGAGTATCTACTTTTACCACTTCTTGCTCCACCTGTTATAAATATTTTCATAGTAAATATAAAACAAAAAAACCCGAGCCTTCACCCGGGCAAATAAATAATCCCGGCTCCCAAACCCGGGGAGGCGGTTATAAGGCGTTTGGCAGGTCTTCTGGCTTACGGGTCTTCCTACTTTCCGCGCCTTCCCATCTTAAAAAGATAGTGGCTCTTTGCGGATTTCGTCACCGTTCACAGCGGCGGGTCCGCGACGGATTCTCACCGTCTTCCCTTAAAACCAAACCCTTTTTAATATTATTATATAAATATTTTTTATATATTTAAAATTATTTGATATCTTTAAAACTTAGATTAAACATTAGTAAAATTAAATTTTATTTATAATCTTACTTTCATTTTTTAATCTGAAGGTTATCTAAGTGTATAACCATATCAAAAGATATATCTTCTTCATATCCAACAATATTGATTGTAATGGGAATTTTAAAACTAGAAGGATTTAATATATATGGATTCCCAAGAGCAACAATTTGAATATGAGAAGGTGATGTTTCTTTTTCAGCCTTTTCCTTAACTAAAGTAGGCTTTTTAACCTCTTGAGATAAAATGATCTTTTCTCTTGTTTGAGTTTCCCTCTTCTGCTTTATACCAGGGGAAGCTTTAAAAGGGATTTTAATCTTTTCTCTCTTGCTTGATACAGCTTCCACTTTAGAAATTGGAATACCTTTTGTATCAGTCTTAATAGTAATCCTTTCTGTGCTATCCTTTTTAGGAAGTTTAGGAGGGGGTATCTCCTCTTCATTCTCTATCTCAGTGGTTGAATGAGTAGATATCCCTTTGCTTGGAACTGATGCCTCTATATGCTTTAAAACCAGTTTGCAGCAGGCAAGTAAGGTCTCCATAACCCCTTCACCAGTTTTAGCTATTGCCCAAAAAAAAGGAAAGTTGTGCTTATTTAGAACCTGATTAAGTTCTTCAATTGAGGAGATATTAGGGAGATCTCTTTTATTATATTGCATTAC
Organism: Deltaproteobacteria bacterium; assembly: GCA_019308145.1. Taxonomy (GTDB): domain Bacteria; phylum Desulfobacterota; class JAFDIG01; order JAFDIG01; family JAFDIG01; genus JAFDIG01. Next base: position 9,819 of record JAFDIG010000030.1, read on the forward strand.
ACAAGGGATATTTTTTAAATCCTTTTTATAATATTTAAGGTTTTCAATAAGATTTTCAAAACTCTCTATATTATCTGCCATTCTATTGCTTTGAGAATCAGCAACAAAAACAACACCATCTACACCAGTTAGCACAGCCCTTCTTGTAGTATTATAAAAAACCTGGCCAGGCACTGTATATACATGAAACTTTGTTTTAAATCCCTTCACATTTGGAAGCTCAATCGGCAAAAAATCAAAAAAGAGTGTTCTATCTTCATCAGTTGCTAAAGAGACAAGTTTTCCTCTTTGCTCTGGCAACATTTTTTGATGAATATATTGCAAATTTGTAGTTTTACCACAAAGTGCCGGACCGTAATAAACGATTTTAGCACTTATTGTTTTCTGCAGATAATTAAACATTACCACTTGGGATACCCCTTAGCTTTTCTTTGATAGAATATTCTGATAGATTCTTGCAACCTCAGGGAAAAGCTTTGTTTTTAATGATGGTTTTAAGTTAGCCTCTTTTATTTTAACTATCAATTCTTTAAAATCGTTTCGTGAAAATTTGTCAACCTTTAATCCGTCTCTAAAATATTTAGCAGCGTCTAATGTCATATTTTTTTCAAGATAACAAAGACCTAAAGCTATATAACATTCTGTTTGAAGATTTGGAGCTTTTGAGGCTATCTTAAATTCCACTATCGCATCATCTAACATGCCCATATCCTTTAAAGCAATTCCAAGGTTATAATGAGTCTCTAAATCTTCTTCTTTTTCCTTTAAACTCTTTTTTATCTCTGCAAAGACCTCATCAACTCCTAAGCCATGTTCTTCGTCTAAAACAGCTACTTTTTCCTCATCTATTTCAAGGGACTTATCACTATCAAGAGCAGCGGCAAGATCAAAAAAACCTTCTTGCTCTTTTTTCTTTGCCGCTCTTCTTGTAGCTCTTTTTTGTGCAGGTGTTTGACTTTTTGGTTTAATATGAGATAACTTAGGTGATAACTCAACTATCTTACCAAGAAGTTCTTGAACTTTGGCTTCTTCTCCTCTTTTTTTATAATAATTTATTAAATTTTCATAAATATTTACTGCATCCCCTAAAAATTTCATCTTCCTATAAATCTCTGCAAGCTCAAGATAAAGACCTACTTTCTGAGGAGCAAGCTTTATAACCTTTTTATAAATAGCCACTACCATTGTAAAGTAACCATCTTCACTATATTTTTTTGCTGATTTAAGGTATTCTTCTATCCCTTTGCTAACTTGGTTATTCTTGATGTATAAATTAGCTAATTTCATGCGAAGTTTTGGATTGTCTGGGTCCTCCTCTACCTTGATCAATAATTGATTTAATTCATTTTCTATCTCTCTTTTTTTAAATAATCCTTTTAAAAAATTAAACGCCATTTTTCTCAAATAATTAATATTGATCCAATTAAAATATTAATACTTTTTAAAAAATATTATAATATTTATTTAAACAAAAATCAATAAATTTTGATGAACAACAACAATAACTCGAAAAGTTTTTAAGAAATGATATTTTCTATCATATTTTATCCTGTTTAGTATAAAGAAATTATTACAAGATCTATTAAATCAACTTTTTCTTTCTGATAACTACTACCTTTTACTATTTAAATTTAGAGGCTTTATAAAGAAAAATATTGACTATTATTTTATATTTTATATTATATAAATAATAAATTTATTCGCCTAACAAGGAAACCTATTAAAACAATGTTTTGCCGGAATTGTGGTAAAGATATACCAGATGATGCAAAATTTTGTATTTACTGTGGAACACCAACTACTGTTTCAACACCTTCAACCCCTCCTTCTTCAAAAGATGAGTATGAGTCTCCAATTGGTCCTACCAGAAAAGAAACCCCTCAAGAGCTTGTAACTTACTCAACTGGTGATTTTATTCTTAAGCGTTTTGAAATTATTAAAAAAATTGGGGAAGGGGGAATGGGGGTAGTCTACAAAGTCTACGACCATGAATTAAGTGAAGAGGTAGCAATGAAAATTATGCTACCTTATCTTATGCAAAGTAAAAAAGCAATCGCTAGATTTCGTCAGGAGATAAAAATATCGAGAAAACTTGTTCATCCTAATATTGTTAGAACATTTGAGTTAGGACAGGTAGAGGAAAATAGATATTTTACAATGGAATTTGTGGAAGGTGAGAATTTAAGAGCGATTATACAAAGAAGGATTAAAGAGGGTGAAGTATTTTCATTTAGTGAAGCTTACCCTATAATAGCTCAAATATGTGATGCTTTATCATTTGCACATAAATATACTGTCCACAGGGATATAAAGCCAGAAAATATTCTTATCGATCAAAAGGGACAGGTAAAGATAAGTGATTTTGGTATTGCAAAATCTCTTATAACCCCAGGGCTTACATCAACTCATCTAAAAATTGGCACTCCCTACTATATGTCCCCTGAACAAGCAGTAGAATCAAAATCTGTAGACAAAAGGGCAGATATATATTCAGTAGGAGTAATTTTATATGAAATGCTTACAGGAAGCATCCCTATAGGCAGGTTTAAGCTTCCTACAAAGGTAAATCCATCTTTACCTTCTGAAATAGATAAAATACTGGAAAAATGTTTAGCTCATGAGCCTGATGACCGATATGATGACATTGCTTTATTAAAGCAAGACTTAAAAAAAATAAGTGAAAAACCTCAAATAAAAAAATTAGAAAAAAGTATTAAAAAAGGAGAAATAAAAAAGAAGAAAAGGGATTATAAACTTCCTTTAGTTGTAGCTTCAATTGCTCTTATAGTAATATTAACATCTCTTATATTTATATTACCAAAGTTACTATCTCATAAAAAAGAAAAAAAAAGAACAGCTGTGTCTTTAAAAAGCCCTCTTATTACTGTTAAAACAACAGTTAAACCATCACCCCCACCTTCTACAATTATCCCAGTACAAGTAACAACTTCAACTAAACCTATTTCTACCACTATACAAACATCATTAACTACATCCATATCAGCAGAAGAGATAGAAAAAAGGCAAAAGGTAAAAAATCTTTTAGTTAAAGCTTTTGATTTATATGAGAGAGGTAATTTTTTGAATCCCCCTAATGACAACGCTGTAACTTTGTACAAAAAAGTGTTATCCATAGATAAAGAAAACATTGAGGCTCAAGATGGACTTATGAAGATA
>JAFDIG010000030.1:13031-13688 GCA_019308145.1 Deltaproteobacteria bacterium
GGTTGATAAAAAGATCATTAATATCGCAAAAGAGTTGGCAATCGCAAAAGCAGAGGCTGAAAAAGAAAGAAAAAAGAGAGAAGAGATTATTTCAAAGCTTGAGGAAGCAAGGAAAAAAGAAATAGAACTTAGCACAAAACTTAAAGAAGAAAGATTAAAGAGGAAAGAAGCTGAAAAATTTGTTAAACAAGAAAGGGAAAAGATAGCAAGGATTAAAAAAGAAGAAGAAATAAAGAAAGAACAGATCGCAAAAGCTAAGTTGGAAAAAGAAAAAAAGAAAAAGGAAAAGATAAAGACCCTCTTAGCAAAAGCTGATACTTTATATAAGAGAAGTAATTTTTTGAATCCCCCTAATGACAACGCTGTAACTTTGTACAAAAAAGTGTTATCCATAGATAAAGAAAACATTGAGGCTCAAGATGGACTTATGAAGATATGGAGATATTATGTAAGTAGAGGAGATCATTTTGCAAATAAAAAAGAGTATCAAAAAGCTCTTGACAGTTATAATCTTGCTGTTAAGGTTCGCTCAGGTGTAGAGGAGGTTGATAAAAAGATCATTAATATCGCAAAAGAGTTGGCAATCGCAAAAGCAGAGGCTGAAAAAGAAAGAAAAAAGAGAGAAGAGATTATTTCAAAGCTTGAGGAAGCAAGGAA
>JAFDIG010000031.1 GCA_019308145.1 Deltaproteobacteria bacterium
GGCAAACCGTACATCTATCTCAGGGTTTAGAGGGCCTGGAGTAGATGAAGGGCTTAAGATCTTACAGAAGATTAAGGATAAAGTTGGAATACCTGTATTATCAGATGTTCATACTGTTGAGGAAGTAAAAAAAGCAAAAAATGTTTTAGATGTTATTCAAATCCCTGCTTTTTTATGTAGACAAACTGATCTGATTGTAGCAGCAGGAAAAAGTCAAAAGCCTATAAATGTAAAAAAGGGACAATTCATTGCCCCGTGGGATGTGATCCATATAGTTGAAAAAATCAGATCAACTGGAAATGAACAAATTTTACTTACAGAAAGAGGAACAACCTTTGGGTACAATCAATTAGTAAATGATATGAGATCATTACCTATTATGAGAGATTTTGGCTATCCAGTAGTATATGATGCAACTCATAGTGTTCAAATGCCAAGTGCTGGAGACGCTTGCTCTTCAGGCGATGCCAGATTTATTCCTTACCTTGCCAGAGCTGCAGTTGCAGTAGGTATTGATGCCCTTTTTATGGAAGTACATGAAAATCCTAAACATGCATTGTGTGATGGTATGAATTCTCTTTCCCTTGAAAAATTTCCTTATATATTGGATCAAATAAAAAAAATTGATCTATTAATAAAGGAATTTATATAATTATAACTATGTTAAATACAAAAAAACGAGATTTAGCAAACGATTTAATAAAAGAGGCAAAAGAGGTATTAGAGATAGAAGCTTCTTCAATTTTAGATCTTATTCCTCGTATTGATAAGGAGTTTATTGATGTAATTGATGCAATATATAACTGCAAAGGAAAAGTGATTGTAACAGGGATTGGAAAATCTGGAATCGTTGGCAAAAAGATAGCCTCTACTTTTGCAAGCACTGGAACACCTGCTATTTATATGCATCCCTCTGAAGGGTTGCATGGTGATCTTGGTATGTTAGGCAGAGAAGATTTGGTAATGGTTCTTTCAAATAGTGGTGAAACAGAAGAGATCGGAAAAATGCTTCCAGTAATAAAACGGTTTGGTATTCTTTTGGTTGTTATGACAGGGGCAATAAATTCTTCTCTCGCACATTCAGCAGATTTTATCATTGATATCTCAGTAAAAAAAGAGGCATGTCCTTTAGGTCTTGCTCCTACCTCGAGCACAACAGCTGCATTAGCGATGGGAGATGCCTTAGCCATGGTTCTTTTAAAAAAAAGAGGCTTTAAAGAGGAAGATTTTGCTTTATTACATCCTGGTGGTATTTTAGGAAAACGTTTTTTAAAGGTAGATGAACTTATGCATAAAGGCAAAGAAGTCCCAATTGTTAATGAAAAAACCTCTATGAAAGATGTAATAGTGGAAATGACAAGTAAAAGATTAGGGGTTACAGGAGTTATTGATAATAACAAAAATTTAATAGGAGTAATTACTGATGGCGATCTTAGGCGTGCGCTTGAAAAATTTGATAACCTTCTTCAAAAAGAAGCAAAAGATGTAATGACTACTAATCCAAAATGGATTACAAATAATTCATTGGCTGTTGAGGCTCTCCATAAAATGGAGTCATTTTCTATTACTTCGCTATTTGTTTTTAAAAGTGTGCCAAATGGTTATCCTATTGGTATTATCCACCTTCATGATATTCTTAAAGCTGGGATCATGTGATATAGGTTAAGGTTTAAAGGATTTTTAACAATGGAAAAAATAAGAAAAAGAAAAATTTTATTGGTATCATTTATAGTTTTATTTTGTATAGGTTTTTTTATATACAAAAGTAACAATCATAACTACAACTTAAAAAAAAGGATGAAAATTGATTCAAAAGTCAAGATGAGCCTCAAAAATGTTTTTGTTTCTGAAAGTACTGGAGGCAAGATAAGATGGGAGATTCAAGCAGCAAAATTGGCTCAATTTGGTAAAAATGATATAGTAAAAGTTGAAAAGGTAAAAGCTCTCTTTTATACAAAAGATGGAACAAAAGTCCAAATCAAAGGTAAAACTGGGGAGATAAAAATAAAGACAAAAGATATTACTTTATCAGGGGATGTTGAGATAATTTATGGGAATGAATATAAAATGAGTACCCCATCTCTTTTTTATCGTGACAACAATAGAACTATAACAACCGAAGATCTAATAAAAATTGAGTCAAATAATTTTTTTGTTCAAGGTGTTGGATTAGTAATCGAGCTTAAATCAGAAAGGGTTATTTTAAATAATAAAGTAAAGGCTAAAATCTTTCCTTTTAGTGAGTTTAAAGATGTATCGTAAATTTTTAATATTATTTCCCTTTTTCTTTATATTTTTAGTCCAAAAAAGTATAGCTTTTGATACTGGCTTTTCATTAGATTTAAAGAAAAGTGATCAGCCTATTGCGATCTCCTCTGATCGAATGGAATACAACAATAAAAATCATAACATCCTTTTCTCTGGAAATGTGATTATAAAGCAAGGGGATCTTAAAATCCAGGCAAAAGAGCTTAAAGTCATGCAAGATGAACAGGGTAAAAATATTACTTCAATCATTGCAAAAGGGGATGTTCAGATTCAACAAAAAGAGAGTATAGCATCTTGTGATGAAGCTAAATTTTTTATGAAAAAAGAAATGGTTATCCTCACAGGGCATCCAATTATACGTCAAGGAGAGAATATTGTTGAAGGCGAAAAGATAACCATATTATTTGCAGAAAAAAGGAGTATAGTAGAAGGAGGAGCTAATCAGCGCGTTGAAGTAACGCTTTCTCCGCCTAAAAAAGGAAAAGAGAAAAAGGAGTGAAAAAGAGATTAGAGGCTAAAGAATTAACAAAAAGTTTTCACAAACGTAGGGTAGTTAATACAGTAAGCATTTGGGTAGAGTCAGGGGAGGTATTAGGACTTTTAGGTCCTAATGGTGCAGGGAAAACCACAGTTTTCAATATGATTGTAGGAATTTTAAAACCTGATCATGGTCGGGTTTTTTTGAATGATGAGGAACTCTCTTTTTTGCCTATGTATATTAGAGCAAGAAAAGGTATAGGATATCTTCCTCAAGAATCTTCGGTATTTAGAAAGTTAACAGTGGAAGAGAATATAATGGCAATCTTGGAGACTTTAGATCTTTCTCGGAAGGAGAGGGAACAAAGATTAGCTGAACTTCTGCAAGAGTTAAATATTTCTTCATTAGCAAAAAACAAAGCTTATTCCCTTTCTGGTGGTGAAAGGAGAAGGGTTGAAATAACTCGTGCTTTAGCTACATCACCTGATTTTATTTTATTAGACGAACCATTTGCTGGGATAGATCCTATCGCAGTGCTTGATATTCAAAAAATTATTTTCCAATTGAAATCAAAAGGTATTGGGATTATAATAACAGATCATAATGTAAGAGAGACCCTTGGGGTTTGTGATAGAGCTTATATATTAAATGAAGGAGAGATATTAAAAGAAGGGACTCCTCAAAAAATCTCTTTAAGCAAAAAGGCACGAAAAATCTATTTAGGAGAAAAATTTGAGTTATAATGCCTCTTGATTTAAAGCAAGATTTAAAGCTTACACAACAGCTTATTATGACGCCTCAACTTCAGCAGGCAATAAAGATATTGCAGCTTTCGCGTCTGGAGTTGAGGGAGCTTATTAATCAGGAGTTAAAAGAAAATCCATTATTGGAAGAAGAGCTTGATACAAGTGAAGAAAATGAGAACACTCAACAGTTGCAAGATTTGGAAGAAGAACCTATTGATGATGAATTTAAAAACGAGTCATCTAAAATGGAAATGGATTGGGAAAGTTTTATGGAAAGTTATAATATTGAACCCCCTCCTGTTTGGGAAAAAGAAGCACCAAAGGATTTATCCTTTGAAAACATAATCTCCTCGCCACAATCACTTCAAGATTATCTTTTGTGGCAACTTAAAATGTCTCATTTTTCTTCAAAGGAAGAAGAAATAGCAGAATTTATTATAGGCAATATTGATGATAATGGTTTTTTAAAAGAAACGGTTGAAAATATTGCCACTGAATTGGCGATTACACCTGAAAAAGTTGAAGAGGTTTTAAACAAAATTCAACAGTTTGAACCATTAGGAGTCGGCGCAAGAGATATTAAAGAATGTTTGCTATTACAGGCAAAGAAAAAGTTTCCTCAAGATATGATTGTTCAAGAGATCATAAAAAACAATTTAAATTTTTTGCAGAACAAAAATTATACTGCCTTGTCAAAAAAACTAAAAGTATCTAAGGAGACGATTTATGAAGCAGTAAAAAAGATATTAAAGCTAAACCCCAAACCAGGTGCTTCTTATGGGGATTTTCAAGTTCAAAATATTATTCCTGATCTATTTGTATTTAAAGTTGATAATGATTATATTATAGTCTTAAATGATGATGGTTTGCCAAGACTTAGAATAAGTTCATATTATAGAAAGCTTTTTAAAGACAAAAAAGGAATCTATAGTGAGGCAAAAGAGTTCATTCAGGAAAAACTTAAATCTGCCACCTGGCTTATAAAGAGTATAGGGCAAAGGCAGCAAACCCTATATAAAGTGGCTAAAAGTATTGTTAAATTTCAGAGAGATTTTTTTGATAAAGGAATTAATTATTTAAAACCTCTTATTTTAAAAGATGTAGCTGATGATATTGGGATCCATGAATCTACTGTGAGCAGAGCTACAAATAATAAATATCTTCAATGTTCTCATGGTATATTTGAGTTAAAGTTTTTTTTTACTCATTCTATTGATTCAATCGAAGGTAAAGATGTTTCATCTACAACAGTTAAAAATATGATACGAGAAATTATTGCTTCAGAAGATCCACGTAAACCTTTAAGTGATCAGGAAATAGTTAAAACTTTAAAAGAAAAAAATATCAGTATTGCAAGACGAACTGTAAGTAAATATAGAGAATTGATGAATATTCTCCCTTCTAATCAAAGAAAAAAAGAGTTTTAATTCTAATTATTTTTGATAAAAGAGGGATAAATATTATTAAGCTCGTGAAATTAATAAAGAATTTTAGAATATTTGGAATTCTTTTTGAAAAACTATATTAATTCTAATATAAATTGAAATATTTTTAATAAAAAAACTTGACAATAATTAATTTTTATATGATAAGGCAAAATTTAACTCTTTTTTAAAATTAGCTCTAAAATCTTAAATTAAAACGTCTTATTTTAAGAAAAATAAACGGGAGTGAAGATATGCAGATCACGGTGACATTTAGAAAGGTTGAACCAACCGACGCGATTAAGGATTATGCAATTGAAAAAATAAAAAAAGTAGAAAAATTTTTGGATAATCCTTTGGAAGCACATATGGTTTTAAAAATAGAGAAATTCAGACATATTGCTGAAATAACCTTAAATGGGAATGGTTTTACCATTAATGCAGAGGAAAAAACAGGAGACCTCTATTCTGCAATAGATAATGTTATGGCAAAAGTAGAGAGACAAATAAAAAAATATAGAGAAAAGATCAAAACAAATAGGGAGAAAAATAAAAGCCTGAAACTAAGTATTCTTAGTTCTTCTCCTGATCTTGAAGAAAATAAACCAAAAATAATAAAAACCAAAAATATCTTTGTGAAACCAATGTCTGTTGAAGAGGCATTAGAACAATTATCTGTTTTAAAAAATGATTTTATCCTTTTCACCAATTCTGAAACTGATGAGGTCAATGTAATTTATAAACGTAAGGATGGCAATTTTGGACTTTTAGAGCTGGGCGAAGAGGAATAGCACTTTGCAGCGAAAGTTATTGTTGGAGGAAAAAATATGAAAATTACTGAAATCCTTGAGGAAGATCTGGTAATTTCAGATCTTAAGGCATCGAATAAAAGGGGCGTTCTGGTAGAATTATCAAATGTTTTAGTAAATCATCATAAATTAGCTGATCTTGAAACAATTGTTAAGATCCTTTTAGAAAGGGAAAAACTTGGCAGCACGGGAATAGGAGATGGAATAGCTATTCCTCATGGAAAATTAGATGGCATTGATAAGTTGTATGGATCTTTTGGAAGAAGCATAAAAGGAATCGATTTTCAATCGATTGATGAAAAACCTGCTCACCTATTTTTCCTTTTGATTGCTCCAAAAGACTCAGCAGGTATCCACCTTAAAGCATTGGCAAGAATTTCCCGTCTTTTAAAGGATGAAAGTTTTAGAAAAAAATTAATGAAGGCTAAAGATAGACGTGAACTTTTCAATATTATAAAAGAAGAGGATGAAAAGTATTGATTTAAGTTTTTTAATAAAAATTTAAAATAATTCTCATTAAAAATTAAAGTAATTTGTTTATTTATTTTTAGATATTTATGCAAGAGATATTTGTAGAAGAACTTGAACAAGACGATAAATCTCAGCTTCAATTAAGGTTGATAGCAGGAGCAACTGGATTAAAAAAAAAGATTCGTTCTCCATATACTCAACAACTTGGATTAGGGTTAACAGGGGAATTTAAATATATAGAACCATATCAAATAACAATTTTGGGTGATGCAGAGATTTCTTATCTCTTAAAATTAGATAATGAAAAAATAGAGGTAATTATTAATAAAATATCAAAGATTAATATACCTTGTTTTATTATATCATCTATATTAGAAATACCTAATATTTTATTAAAATCAAGCGAGAAGAATGAAATCCCTCTTTTTTTAACAACCCTTGAAATGCCTGTTCTACGAAAACGTATTGATAGGTTTCTTGAAAAAAAATTCAAAGAGAAGGTTAGTCTTCATGGAGTTTTATTGGATGTTCTTGGTGTTGGAGTTCTTCTTATAGGTAAAAGCGGAGTAGGGAAAAGTGAAACTGCTCTTGAGCTTGTATTAAGGGGTCATAGAATGGTAGCTGATGATATGGTATATATAGAGAAAACAAGGGATAACAAGCTATTAGGGAAATCTTTTGATATTATAAAAAATCTCTTAGAAATTCGTGGCTTAGGAATATTAGATTTAAAAAGGCTTTTTGGGGTATCAGCAATTAGGAAAATGAAAAAGATAGAATTGGTAATCGAGTTACTTGCCCAAGATAACCAGGATAAAACTGAAATAGATAATAAAGAGAGCCAATTTTTTTCTATTTTGGGTGTTTCCCTTCCATTTATAAGGATTCCATTCTTTTTAGGGAGAAATATCTCAACCATTATTGAAGTGGCAGTACGTGACTATCTTTTAAAAACATTAGGTTATCATTCAAATGAGGAGTTTGAAAAACGTCTAATGAATAGAATTATCAAGCAAGGTGAAAAAAACTTTAAATCTAAGCAATAAAAGAATTCTTTTGTTAATTTTTCACCCTAAAAAAAGATTACTATTTATTTGTCACTATTAGCTCTTTTTACAATTATTACAATTTCTGATAAATTATATTTCTAAAAAGTTTGAGGGGGTTTTGAAGCTATTAAGAATTATAATTATCAGTGGTCTTTCAGGCTCAGGCAAATCAACTGCTATAAAGGCTTTAGAAGATATCGGCTTTTTTTGTGTGGATAATCTTCCAATAGTATTACTTCCTGTTTTTGCTGAATTACTTACTCAGTCAGCTTATCAAATTAATAAAGTAGCTGTAGTTGTTGATGTTAGAGGAAAAGAGTTCTTAGAAAAATTTTTCTCAACAGTTGAAAACCTAAAAAAGGAGGGGTTTAATATTCAAATCCTCTTTCTGGAATCATCGGATGAGGTTTTACAAACACGTTTTAATATTACCAGACGAAAGCATCCATTAGATACTGGAGCAGGTATTATAGAAGGTATAGAAAAGGAAAGAAGAATTCTTCAGTTTATCAGGGAAAGGGCAGATCAAATTATAGATACCTCTGATTATAATGTTCATCAATTAAAAAAATTTATCGTTCAGACCTTCTCGGTGGTGCCGGAAACATTCAGCATGAAGATAGACCTTTTGTCTTTTGGGTATAGTTATGGTATTCCACATTTAGCAGATCTTGTGATTGATGTAAGATGTCTTCCTAATCCTTATTTTATAAGCGATTTAAGGAGATTAACCGGAAAGGATGAAAAGGTAATTAGATATCTTCTTGATAAAGAAGTGGTTCAAGTTTTTCTTACACGATGGGAAGAAATGATAAAATTTCTTATCCCTTTATATGAAAAGGAGGGGAAGGCATATTTAACTTTGGCAATAGGTTGCACTGGCGGACAGCATCGTTCAGTGGTGGTGGCAGATATTTTAGCCGAAAGATTGAAAAAAAAGTATAAAAATGTAAGTATATTTCATAGAGATTTAGAGAGGGAGAAAAATCAATGGTAGGAATTGTGTTAGTAACACATCCTAATATGGCTGAAGGTATGCAAAAAGCGGCTGAGATGATTGTTGGACCTTTAGAGCATTTTAAGGCGATAAGTGTAGACCCTAATGAAGAAAATGAGTTAGTTTGGTCAAAAATATCAGATGCTATAAAAGAAGTAGACGATAATGATGGTATTCTTATCCTTACAGATATGTTTGGTGGAACACCTTCTAATGTAAGTCTCTCTTTTTTAAAAGAGAATGAAATTGATATTATTACTGGTGTTAATCTCCCAATGCTTATCAAACTTTCAACATATAGGAAAGAGAAGTCAAAAAAGGACCTCTCTACTTTATCTCAATTTATTGCTCAATATGGAAAGGATCATATTCATTTAGCTAGTTCATCGTTGCTGAAAAAAGATGAAAGATAAGAAGAATTCATACTATGAGAAAAACTTTACAATTATAAATCGTTTAGGTCTTCATGCAAGGGCAGCTGCTGTTTTTGTGAAAAAAGCAAATGAATTTAAATCAGATATTTTTGTTGAAAAAGATGGAATCGAAGTAAATGGTAAAAGTATCATGGGGCTAATGATGCTTGCGGCTGCATTAGGGAGCCAGATAAAAATAAAGGCACATGGTAAAGATGCAAAAAAAGCAGTAAAAGAGCTTGGAAAGTTAATCACAAATAAATTTGGCGAAGATGAATAATAACGATATAAAAGATAGGGTTTTCAAAGGTGTAGGGGTTTCTCCTGGTATTGTTATAGGGGAGATCTTTACAATTGACAGGTTTCGCATAAACATACCTAAAAGAAAGATTAAACAAGAAGATATTCCTTTTGAAAAGGAACGTTTCATTCATGCTGTTGAAAAAGCAAAAGAACAACTTATAGCAATAAAAAATAACATTATAAATAAAAAAGAACAAAAACATTCATTTATTATTGATGTTCATATTATGATTTTGGACGATTCGGCTTTTTTTAATGGTATTCTTGACATGATAACAAGGGAAAGGATAAATGCTGAATGGGCTTTAGATATTGTTACAAAAAAGATTGTTGCGGACTTTGACAACATTGAAGATCCCTATTTAAGAGAAAGAAAAAGCGATATCAAATATATCTCTAATAGGGTTTTAAGAAATTTAATAGGAAAAAAAGATTCCCCCCTATCAAAAACAAACGGGAAAGTGGTTATCGTAGCTCATGATCTTTCTCCTGCTGATACTATTCAGCTTAATTTAAACAATGTTGCAGGTTTTGTAACAGATATTGGAGGCAAAACATCTCATACATCTATACTTGCGCGATCTTTAGGAATCCCTGCTGTAGTTGGCTTAGGAAAGATATCCCGAATGGTCGAAGATGGGGAACAAATTATTATAGATGGAAATAGGGGTGTGGTTATATTAAACCCCAGTCAACAACTCTATAATAGATATTTATCTCTTCAACAACATTTTTACTATCTTGAAAAGCGTATATTAAAATTATCTCATCTACCTGCTGAAACACTTGATGGACATAGATTTCTTATCGAAGCTAATATAGAGTTTGTTGACGAAGTTCCTTCTATCTTAGATCATGGTGCAGAAGGAGTGGGTCTTTTTAGAACTGAATATATATATATTGCAAAAGATCATCTACCTACTGAAGAAGAACATTTTCAGATCTACAAAAACTTAGTTGAACAAGTTTATCCTAAAAGGGCAACAATACGAACCCTTGATATTGGTGGTGATAAACTTATTTTTAATAATGAAGCCTCAAATGAAAAAAATCCTGCATTGGGACTTAGAGCTATACGTTTATGTTTAAAAGAGAAAGAGATTTTCAAAACACAGCTTAGAGCAATCTATAGAGCAAGTGCTTATGGAAATCTTCGTATTATGATACCAATGATTTCAGGCTTAGAAGAAATTCTTGAAATAAAAGCTATAATGCAGGAAATAAGGGATGAATTAACAGATAAAAAAATTCCTTTTAAAGATAATCTGCCTGTTGGAATAATGATAGAAGTCCCTTCAGCGAGTATAATCGCAGATATATTAGCCAAACATGTTGATTTTTTTAGTATTGGAACTAATGATTTAATTCAATATACTTTAGCTATTGACAGGATCAACGAGCTTGTTTCATATCTTTATGACCCTCTCCATCCTTCTGTTTTAAGGCTTATAAAAAATATAGTAAATGCAGCACATAGTCGTAACATAGAGGTTGGTTTGTGTGGAGAGATGGCTAGCGAACCTATCTATACACTTGTTCTTTTAGGCTTAGGTATAGATAGTTTGAGTATGAACCCAATAGCAATCCCAAAAATAAAAAGGATAATTCGTAGATCAACATTTAGAGAAGCAAAAAGGCTGTTAGATATAGTCTTTAAGTGTAATAATGCAAAAGAAGCAGAGGAAATCATAAGAAAGGAAATGATAAAACGTTTCCCTGATATAATTTAAAGTTAGGAGGAAAATAGAATGAGTATGTCAAAATTCTTGTTCACATCTGAGTCTGTTACCGAAGGTCATCCTGATAAGATCGCAGATCAGATATCAGATGCTATTTTAGATGCTATTATCGCACAAGATAAAGAAGCAAGGGTTGCGTGTGAAACCCTTGTTACCACTGGACTTTGTTTTATTGCTGGAGAGATAACAACTAAATGCTGGGTTGATATGCCAGAAATTGTAAGACAGACGGTAAAAGAGATTGGTTATAATAATTCATCAATGGGATTTGATTGGGAGACATGTTCAGTTTTGACATCTATTGATAAGCAATCCCCTGATATTGCTATAGGAGTAGATGAAGGAAAAGGGCTTTTTAAAGAACAAGGTGCTGGTGATCAGGGGCTTATGTTTGGCTATGCTTGCAATGAAACCTCTGAAATGATGCCTATGCCAATAGTTTTTGCCCATAACCTAACAAAAAGACTTGCTCAGGTTAGAAAAGAAGGAGTACTTCCTTTTTTAAGGCCTGATGGAAAATCTCAAGTAACAATAGAATATATAGATGACAAACCTGTAAGAATAGATGCAATAGTTGTTTCAGCGCAACATACTCCTGATGTTACTCATGATCAAATTCAAGAAGGAATTATCGAAGAGGTTGTTAAAAAGGTTTTGCCCCAGGATTTGATGGATAACAAAACAAAATATTATATAAATCCAACTGGGCGATTTGTATTAGGTGGACCCCATGCAGATTGTGGACTGACAGGACGTAAAATCATAGTTGATACATATGGTGGGCAAGGTGGTCATGGAGGAGGAGCCTTTTCTGGTAAAGACCCTTCAAAGGTAGATCGTTCTGCTTCTTACATGGCACGCTATATTGCAAAAAATATTGTTGCAGCAGGTTTTGCCAAAAAGTGTGAAGTTCAATTAGCATATGCTATTGGTGTTCCCCAACCAGTATCAGTAATGATCGATACCTTTGGAACTTGGAGCGTACCGCCAGATAATATAGCAAAGATAGTAATGGAAAATTTTGATATGAGACCAAAAGCAATAATTGAAAAACTGGATCTTTTAAGACCAATCTTTAAAAAAACAGCATGTTACGGGCATTTTGGCAGACATGACCCTGATTTTACATGGGAAAAAACAGACATGGTGGAAACACTACAAAGATCTGTCAAATAAAGGAGAAAAGATGGAATTTGATATAAAAGATAGTAAATTAGCTTCTTACGGGAAATTAAGAATTGAATGGGCAAAGCAAAATATGCCTGTGCTTAAAATTATTCGAGACCGTTTTGAAAATGAAAAACCTTTAAAAGGGTTAAAAATTTCAGCATGCCTTCATGTAACAACTGAAACAGCATCCTTAATGCAAACCTTAAAAGCAGGTGGAGCAAAGATAAGACTTTGTGCATCTAATCCTTTAAGCACTCAAGATGATGTAGCAGCATCATTAGTTGAAAACGACGAGATAGAGGTTTTTGCTATTAAAAGTGAAGACAATAATACCTATTATTCTCATATTCAGAAGTGTATGGAATGGGGACCAATGATTACAATGGATGATGGCGCAGATCTCGTGTCCTCTTTTCATTTTATTTCTTTAAGAAAATGGGATGAACTTTCTTCTGCTGTTTCAAGCTGGGCTAAAAACTTATCAGAAGAGATGTTAAACAAGTTGGTAGAACACATTTTAGGAAGTACTGAAGAGACAACAACAGGTGTTATACGTTTAAGGGCAATGGAAAAGGATAAAGTACTTTTATTCCCTGTAATCGCAGTAAATGATGCGGATACAAAGCATTTGTTTGATAATCGTTATGGTACAGGGCAAAGCACAATCGATGGAATCATACGTGCCACTAATAGATTATTAGCAGGTTCCCTTTTTGTTGTAGCTGGGTATGGATGGTGCGGAAGAGGGGTTGCAATGAGGGCTAAAGGCATGGGAGCACAGGTAATAATTACAGAGGTTAATCCTTTAAAGGCAATTGAAGCAACCATGGATGGCTTTAGAGTAATGCCAATGAGTGAAGCTGCTCTCATTGGTGATATATTTGTTACCCTTACAGGTGACATCAATGTTTTAAGGAAAGAACATTTTGAAAAAATGAAGGATGGTGCTATTATAGCTAATTCTGGCCATTTCAATGTTGAAATTGATATAAATGCTCTTGAAAAGCTATGTAAAAGTAAAAGAAGAGTTAGAGATATGGTTGAAGAATATGAGTTCAAAGATGGGAAAAGGATTTATCTTTTAGGTTCAAAGATGGGAAAAGGATTTATCTTTTAGGTGAAGGACGCCTTATAAATTTAGCAGCAGCAGAAGGTCATCCACCAGATGTAATGGATATGAGTTTTGCAAATCAGGCGTTATCAGTAGAATATATCTTCAAACATGGCAAACAACTTAAAAGAATGGTTTATCCTGTTCCAAAAGATATAGATGAAGAAATAGCAAGGTTAAAACTTAAATCAATGGGAATAAAAATCGATTCTTTAACAAAAGAACAAAAAAAATATCTATCTGCTTGGGAAATGGGGACTTGATAAAGAGAAGAGGGGACATCCCCTCTTTTTTAACTTATGATAAAGAGAAAAAAGACAAAAAAGATAAAAGTTGGGGAAATAACTGTTGGTGGTGATGCACCTATAAGGGTGCAATCGATGACAAACACTTATACTTCTGATGTTGCATCAACCCTTGATCAAATAAGAAGGTTAGAGGATGCAGGTTGTGAGCTGATAAGAGTTGCTGTCCCAGACAGATTATCCGCTCTCTCTTTAGGTAAATTAAAATCAAAAATGAAAGCACCTCTTATTGCGGATATACATTTTGATTATAGGCTTGCTCTTATCTCCATTAAAGAAGGGGTTGATGGTATAAGGATTAATCCTGGAAATATTGGCAGCAAAAAAAAGGTTGAGGAGATATTAAGAAAGGCAAAAGAGATGGGCGTTGCCATTAGAATAGGGGTAAATGCAGGATCACTTAAAAAAGATATATTGAAAAAATATAATGGGCCAGCGCCAGAGGCATTGGTTGAGAGCGCTATAGAACATATTCATTTTTTTGAAGAAAATGAATTCTTTAACTTTAAAATTTCTGTAAAATCTTCACAAGTTCTTACAAATTTAGTTGCATATCGAATGCTTTCCGAAAGATGCGATTATCCGCTTCATATAGGAGTTACAGAAGCTGGAGGGATATTTTCTGGCCTTGTTAAATCATCTATTGGTATTGGGTTGCTTCTTTATGAGGGAATAGGGGATACAATTCGCGTTTCACTTACCGGGGATCCAATATATGAAGTAAGAGCAGCTTTTGCGATTCTGAGAACCCTAAAAATAAGAGATAGAGGAGTGGATATTATTTCATGTCCAACTTGTGCAAGATGTAAAATAGATTTGATACCTTTGGTGGAGGAAATAGAAAAAAGAATTGCACATATTGAGACCCCTATTACTGTTGCTATTATGGGATGTGAAGTTAATGGTCCAGGAGAAGCAAAAGAAGCAGATGTAGGAATAGCTGCGGGGAAAAATGGCGGATTGCTTTTTTCAAAAGGCAAGATTATAGAAAAAATTGATAAATCTCATCTTGCTGATAGACTGATCGAAGAGATCTATCGCTTTATAGAAAAAAAGAATATATAATTAGCCAAATACTATCTTTTACCATGAAATAATTAAAAGAGTTTAAAAAATTTAAGGGGATAAACATTGGAAAAGCTTACTCCAATGCTACAGCAATATCTACAAATAAAAGAAAGATATCCTGATGCCATACTTTTTTTTCATATTGGAGATTTCTATGAGATGTTTTTTGAGGATGCTGAAATTGGTTCAAAAATTTTAGAAATAACTCTTACGTCGAGAAATAAAAAGGATCAAACTCCTGTTCCTTTATGTGGTGTTCCATACCATTCAGCTCGTCCATACATAATGAAATTAATACAGGCTGGTTATAAAGTTGCTTTGTGTGATCAGGTAGAAAAGCCTGATCCATCAAAAGGGATTGTTAAAAGAGAAGTTGTTCAGGTAATTACACCTGGCACATTATTGGAGATAGGAGACCTGGATGAAAAAAGCAATAATTATCTAATATCAATTTTTTATGAAGATAACCAATTTGGAATTGCAATTGCTGATGTTTCAACAGGTGAGATGAAATTTTGTCAAACTGAAGATTCTTTTTCTTTTATAGAAGAGCTGATCAGAAATAATCCAAGAGAATTAATATTACCAGAAAAGATAAAAAATCATCCTATTCATGAAGTAATCAATAAAGAGATAAAAGGTTTAATTTTTAATTATTTTAATAATTCCTCTTTTGATGTTGATATCTTTATAAAATGGGCTAACTCCTTATCAATATTCTCCAATAATTGGATGGATTTCCCGTTAGGAATAAGGGCATCAGCAGGAATCATTTCCTATATAAAACAATCACAAGGGATTTTTCCATCTCATTTTCGTCAGATTAACTCTTACAAAATTCAAGATTATCTTATACTTGATGAGGATGCTAAAAGAAATCTTGAGGTCTTTGGTACATATTTTGAGGGAAAGA
>JAFDIG010000032.1 GCA_019308145.1 Deltaproteobacteria bacterium
AAAACCTACCCTAAAACTTATTACCCTTCCATCATCAGCCTTTACAACTATCACCCCTCTGTATATATCCCTAACAGTACCAGTAAGGGTAAAAAGTTGAGCGCTAAATGCAATATTAAAAAACATATAAAAAAATATTAGAGTAAAAATTGTTATAAGAATAACCTTACTAAATCTCTTTTTCATCTTCTAACCTCTTTTAAAAAATTTTGCTTTTTTATTTATTACAACAATTTCTAATCAAAAACAAGAAAAATTTAGTTAAATGATTTATAGAATTCAGATAAATAAAAAGATTTAAAAAAATTAAATCCTTTTAACAAACAATATTTATTATAAATGATTTATAGAATTCAGATAAATAAAAAGATTTAAAAAAATTAAATCCTTTTAACAAACAATATTTATTAATTTCCCAGGAACTATAATACTTTTCTTTATCTTTTTGCCTTGAATAAATTTTTTTACCTTTTCATCCTTTAAAGCAAGATCCTTTATCTCATCATCTGTTGCATCACTTTTAACCATAATCCTGCTTCTAAGTTTACCATTTATCTGGATAACAATAAGTTTTTCCTCTTTTTTCAACACCTTTTCGTCATATATAGGCCATGGCTGGTTTATAATAGATCCCTTTTCTCCTATCTCCTGCCATAACTCCTCTGTTATATGAGGCACAAAAGGGGAAAGTAATAATAGTGTTGTTCTAACAGCATCTTTTAATACAGAAACAACTTCTTTATCTGGAGCTCTATTATCTATTGGTAAACTAAAAACCTCATTTAAAAGTTCCATAATAGCAGCAATAGCAGTATTGAAATGAAATCTTTCTATATCTTCTGTAACCTTTTTTATTGTTTCATGTGTTTTTTGATAAACCTTTTTTGCTTGTTTATTTTTTATCTCTCCCTCAGGAAGAGTTGCATTTAATAATAAATTTTTTGTCTCAAAAACAAGCCTCCATATCCTCGAAAGAAATCTATAAGCCCCTTCTACCCCTTGATCATTCCAGTCTAAATCCCTTTCTGGTGGAGCTGCAAAAAGAGAAAAAAGTCTTGTTGTATCAGCGCCATATCTTTCTATCATGTAACCTGGATCAACAACATTACCTTTAGATTTTGACATCTTAGCCCCATCTTTTATAACCATGCCTTGGGTAAGAAGGTTTAAAAAAGGCTCATCAAAATCTACCAAGCCAAGATCTCTTAATACTTTGTTATAAAAACGAGAATATAAAAGATGCAAAATAGCATGTTCTATTCCACCTATATATTGATCTACTGGCATCCAGTAAGCCACTTTATCTTTTTCAAACGGTCCTTTATCATAATGAGGTGAACAATATCTATGATAATACCAAGATGATTCTACAAATGTATCCATGGTATCAGTTTCCCGTTTCGCAGGGCTGCCACACTTTGGGCATTTTGTGTTAACAAATTCTTCTAATTCAGGCAAAGGAGAGCGGCCTGTTTTAGGTATCTTTACATTAAGAGGAAGAATTACAGGAAGATCCTTTTCATCAACAGGAACAATCCCGCATTTATCACAATATATGATTGGTATAGGAGCTCCCCAGTATCTCTGCCGTGAGATACCCCAATCTCTTAACCTATAATGAACTGTCCTTCTTCCTATCCCTTTCTCTTCAAAATAATCAGCAATCTTTTCCATTGCCTCTTTATTCGGCAACCCATTAAAAGGCCCGGAGTTTACCATTATACCATCTTCAGTATAAGCCCTATCCATTTTATCAGGATCTAAAGATGTTTCTTTAGGTTGAATAACCACAACAAGTTTTAGACCATATTTTCTCGCAAACTCGAAATCCCTTTGATCATGGGTAGGAACTGCCATTATCGCTCCTGTCCCATACTCCATCAGTACAAAATTAGCTACATAAATGGGCATATCAAAACCTGTTACAGGATTAATACAGTATGAACCAGTAAAAACACCTTCCTTTTCATAATCTTCTGAACTTCTTTTAATTATGTCTTCATGTGAAACCCTTTCAACAAACTCTTTTACTTTTTGCTCATAAGGAGATCCTTTAGAAAGCTTAAGAGTAAGAGGATGTTCAGGTGCTAAAACCATGAATGTTGCTCCATAAATTGTGTCCTGCCTTGTTGTAAAAACCGTGATCTTACCATCCTTATTTTTTAAGGGAAAATCTATTTCCATGCCAACACTTTTACCAATCCAGTTCTTTTGCATTGTGATAACTCTCTCTGGCCAACCAGTAAGTTTATCACACCATTCAAGCAGTTCTTCAACATAATCTGTTATTCTAAAGAACCATCCCTCTTGTTCTTTTAAAGTGACCTTAGAATGACACCTCCAGCAACTTCCTGCTATTACTTGTTCATTTGCAAGAACAGTCTGACATTTCTCGCACCAATTCACCTGAGATTTTTTTCTATATGCCAATCCTCTTTCATACATTTTTAAAAAGATCAATTGTTCCCAGCGATAATATTCAGGATCACAAGTAGCAATCTCCCTCTCCCAGTCATATGAAAAACCCATTCTTTTGAGCTCTAAGCGCATATAATCAATATTATCATATGTCCATTTAGCAGGATGAACTTTATGTTCAATAGCAGCATTTTCTGCAGGCAAGCCAAAGGCATCCCATCCCATTGGATGAAGCACATTAAACCCTTTCATCATTTTATAACGTGCTACTACATCTCCAATAGAATAATTACGAACATGTCCCATATGTATCTTTCCAGAAGGATAAGGAAACATCTCCAAAAGGTAATACTTTGGTTTTCCCTTCTCTTCTTTTGCTTGAAAAAGCTTCTTTTCCTCCCAAAATCGTTGCCATTTAGGTTCTATCTTATCAGGCTGATATTTCTCCTCCACAACAAAAACCTCCATAATTCTACTTATTTTTCATAAGTGCTCTAATCCTTAACCTTAACGCATTTAACCTTATAAAGCCTTCTGCATCCTGCTGATTATAAACCGTATCAGATTCAAAGGTTGCGAAATCTTCACTATAAAGTGATTTTTCTGCTTTTCTTCCTGTAACAATACAATTACCTTTATATAATTTGAGCCTTACAGTTCCAGTAACATCCTTTTGAGACTCCTTAATCATATTTTTCATCATCTCCATCTCAGGAGAAAACCAATAGCCATAATAGATTAGTTCTGAAAATCTTGGGACAAGACTATCTCTTATATGCATAACCTCTCTATCCATAGTAATCGATTCTATTGCCCTGTGTGCAATATGCAAGATAGTACCACCTGGAGTCTCATATACTCCTCTTGATTTCATGCCAACATATCTGTTTTCAACCATATCTACCCTACCAATCCCATTTTCTCCTCCTAAACGATTAAGGTGTGAAAGAAGCGTGGCAGGAGAATGAGAAACTCCGTTTATCCTTACTGGTATGCCTTGCTCAAAATCGATCTCTATATAAGTCGGTTTATCAGGTGCCTTTTCAGGGGAAACTGACAAAACAAACATATCTTCATCTGGCTCTAACCAAGGATCTTCTAAAATTCCACCTTCATAACTAATATGAAGCAAATTTCTATCAGAACTATAAGGTTTCTCTTTTGTTACTGGTATTGGGATATCATGTTTTTTTGCATATTCTATAAGATCACTTCTTGATCTAAAATCCCATATCCTCCAGGGAGCAATAACCTTAATGTCTGGCTTTAATGAATAAAAGGTAAGCTCAAATCTCACCTGATCATTCCCTTTCCCTGTTGCTCCATGGGAAACAGCATCTGCTCCTTCATTTATTGCAATCTCTATCTGCTTTTTTGCTATAACAGGCCGAGCAAGTGATGTTCCTAAAAGATATGTACCTTCATAAACAGCATTTGCCATCATAGCAACAAAAACAAAATCCTTAACAAATTCCTCTTTTAGATCTTCGACATATATCTTCGATGCTCCTGTCGCTTTTGCTTTATCTTCAATGCCTAAAAGCTCTTCCCCCTGACCTAAATCTGCTGAAAATGCAACCACCTCACAATTATAAGTTTCTATGAGCCATTTAAGTATAACAGATGTATCAAGTCCACCTGAATACGCCAAAACCACTTTATTTATTTTATCTTCCATAAAATATCTCCTTTCTAAAAATCTGTAACATCTTTTTATCAAAAGGTTTTTTTAAAATATATCAACGTATTTATATTGTCAAGAATTTAGTATTCTCTGATAAATAAGCAAATTTATTCAACTGCTTTATTTTATTAACGCTGTTAATTAACAGCATCGTAAAGAATTAGACAATTTAGAGCTCCAAATATAAGATTATAATATACATCCCAAAAAGAACAAACCCTTTTATTTAGTCTGACTTTTTAATAAGTTTACCTATCTTTACAAAAAGTTTCAATCCTTTAAACAGAAAGATTTCTTCTTTAAAAGAGACTTTTACGATCATGTAAAAAAATCTTTAAAAAATCAAAAATCCTATTTTTCAAATAAAAATTGTCTGTTCTGATTTGCTTTTATTCTCTTTTATCAAATCCTTTTTATATTTATATTCATCTTTAAGGTCTTATAAAGAATTTTTACGCTTTTTCCTTGACAAGAATATACGGTTGATTTAAATGAAAAAGTGATATGCAAAAAATAACAAAGATAGGAATAATAGGAAAAAGTAACAAAAAAGAGGCAATAGAGTCAGCTTTAAAATTAGCAAAATGGCTTGCTGATAAAGGCATTGAAGTATTAATAGATGAAAAATTGATGCTTAAAGAACAAAAAGGATATTCTTTTTCTCCTTCTCAAGATATACCATCCAGGGTACAAATGATAGTGGTATTGGGAGGTGATGGAACTCTTCTCTCCGTTGCTCGCCTGGTTGGTAACAGTGGTGTACCTGTTTTAGGAGTCAATTTGGGTAGTTTAGGCTTTCTTACAGAGATAGCACTTCCAGAACTTTTCCCAGCCATTGAAAAGGTATTAAATGGAGATTTTCGTATTGAAAAAAGAATGAGCCTTGTTGCAAAAGTAATAAGAGAAGGAAAAGATATAGGAGAATATCTTGTTCTAAATGATGTTGTCATAAACAAAGGTGCCTTAGCCCGTATTATAGATCTTGAAACTTATATAGATGAAAACTATCTTACTACATATAAGGCAGATGGTTTAATAATATCAACTCCAACTGGTTCTACTGCTTATTGTCTTTCAGCAGGAGGACCAATAGTATATCCTACCTTATCCAGTGTAATCCTTATTCCTATCTGTCCACACACACTTACAAATCGTCCTTTAATTTTACCCCCAGAAGTTACAATCAAGGTGATATTAAAATCAGAAAGAGAAGAAGTTTTTATTACATTGGATGGTCAATGGGGTTTCAATTTGCTAATAAATGATATAGTAGAAATAAAGAGAGCAGAAAGAACCTTGCGCCTTATAAAATCTCCTCATCGCAGCTATTTTGAAGTATTAAGAACGAAATTAAAATGGGGAGGTAGATAATCTTTATTTCATCATGTTAAAGGAGCTTTATATTAAAAACCTTGCAATTATAGATAAATTGAATGTCGAAATGTCGCCAGGATTAAATATAATTACTGGAGAAACAGGAGCTGGTAAGTCTATCATTTTAGGTGCTTTAAACCTTGTTATGGGTAATAGATTCTCAGAGGATATGTTAAGAAGAGATGAAGAACAAGCAATAGTAGAAGCAGTATTTGATCTCTCTAATAGAATGGATATTTTAAAAAGCTTAGACTTCGTTGAAGAAGGAGAACCATATTTAATAGTTAGAAGAATTCTTTCCCGCTCTGGGAAAAGCAGAACATATATAAATGATCATCCTGTTACACTTAAACAATTATCAGAGATCATGAATCGTTTAATCTCAATCTCTGGGCAAAATGAATACCAAAGGCTTTTGGACCCTTCTTATCAATTAGAGATTTTGGATAAGTATGGAGATAATCTTAATTTAAGAGAGAGGTATAAAAAAAAATTTGAACTGATTAAATCATTAGAGGATGAATATAACAAACTTAATACTGAAAAAGAGAAAATAAAGAAGGAAAAAGATCTTTATATCTTCCAGATAGAAGAAATTGATAAAGCTAAGATAGAGATTGGTGAGGAAAAGAGGCTTAAGGCTGAAAGAAAAAAGCTTATTAATGCTGAAACAATCTTAAAAAATATAGATAATCTTGAGATAGGATTATACTCAGGTGATAACTCAGTTACAGAATTTATGCACAAAGGCAAACAGCTTCTAAAGGATATAGAAAAGATTGACCCTTCCATTAATGAAATTTCATCAAAATATGAAGAGATCATCTATGAAATAGAAGATATAGCAACTTTCCTAAGAAATTATAAAGAAAAGATAGAGCTTGATCCAAAAAAAATAGAAGAGGTTGAATCCAGGTTATTTGAGATAGAAAAACTTAAGAGGAAATATGGTTTAGATGAGGAAGGACTTCTTAACTATAGGGAAAAGATATGGAATATAGTTCAAAAAGGTTCTGAAATTGATGATAGAATAAAAGATTTAGGTATTAAAATTAAGGAAGCAAAAAAAGAGGTAGATATTCTGGCAAAGGAGTTATCCAATAGAAGAAAAGAAGCTGCTAAAATGTTAAATAGAGAAGTTCAAAAAGAGCTTAATTCACTTGATATGAAAGGAACCCGTTTTGAGACCAAGATAACAAGTATTCCAGATAAAGGAGATGAAACAGGAATAGATAAAGTTGAATTCATGATCCAGCCAAATATTGGCGAGAGCTTAAAACCCCTTTCAAAGATAGCTTCAGGTGGGGAACTTTCACGCATTATGCTTGCACTAAATAGGATATTAATTAAACTAACATCTCCTCTTACCCTTGTTTTTGACGAGGTAGATGCTGGCATAGGTGGCAAAACAGCATCGGTAGTTGGTAAAAAGTTAAAAGAGTTAGGAAATGTTCATCAGGTTGTCTGTGTTACTCATCTCCCACAGGTTGCCTCTTTTGGAGATAGCCATTTTCGGGTTTTTAAACAAGAGATAGAAGGAAGAACTTCAACAAAGATTCAAAGAATAAACGAAAAAGAAAGGATTGAAGAGTTAGCCCGGATGGTTGGTGGAGATACTATAACAGAAAAAACTTTAGCACATGCAAGAGAACTTCTTGCAAAATCTAAAATATAATCAAATAATGATTCGTAAAGCTAAGATTAAAGACGTTTCACATATCCAAGCCATAATCAATATCTTTGCAAAAAGAAATGAGATGCTTTCACGATCAAAAACAGAACTCTATGATTATCTTAGGGACTTTTTTGTAGCAGAAGAAGATGGAGAAATAGTAGGCACTTGTGCACTTCACATTTTCTGGGAAGATCTTGCCGAAATTAGATCATTAGCAGTAAAAGAAGAAAAACAAAAAAATGGTATAGGAACAAACTTGGTAAAAGCATGTATCGAAGAGGCTTATTCCCTTGATATTAAAAAGATTTTTGTTTTAACCTATAAAACAGAGTTCTTTAAAAGATTTGGATTTTCCTACATAGATAAAACTGCTCTGCCTCATAAGATATGGAAAGATTGTATTCATTGCCCTAAATTCCCAACTTGTGATGAAATCGCAATGATTTTAGATCTTAATTTAAAATAATCCTTTTTTAGTATTTTAGTATAAACTAATTCATCCTCTAAATTCATCCTTTTGAATATAAACTTTTATATAACTCTATTAACAGGAAGTTCAAACAATTTAAATCTCTTATTGCCAAGTTTATCAGATAACTCTTTGCCTGTTTTTACTATATTTTCTGCCTTATTATCATCTGTTACGATCATAATTACAGAATTAAAACCTGGCCATACTGCATCATCCATCCTTGGATCTGATATC
The DNA here is from genome assembly GCA_019308145.1 of Deltaproteobacteria bacterium. Taxonomy (GTDB): domain Bacteria; phylum Desulfobacterota; class JAFDIG01; order JAFDIG01; family JAFDIG01; genus JAFDIG01. The sequence goes on from JAFDIG010000032.1 coordinate 7,858, forward strand.
CTTCCTTTCCCTAAAACCTTATTCCACTTGGTATAAGCCTCCACATTTAGGGATGTAATAAAATCTGTGATATCTTCCTCATAATCTACATCATATATAAGTATTAGCATCTTCATCTTCTATTTTCCTTATTTAATCATTTTTCATTTTTATGATTTTCTTTTTTCAAACATATAATAGACCGTAGGGATTAAAAGCAATGATATAAAAGCTGAAAGGGATAGTCCACCTAATATTGTTATTCCTAAAGGGTTCCAAATTTCTGCTCCAACCCTTTTGGATATTGCCATTGGGAGCATACCAAAAAAGGTTGTAAGGGTAGTCATTAAAATTGGGCGCAGGCGGTTTTTTCCTCCTAATGTAATCGCATCAAAAAGCGGGATACCTCTTTTTTGCAAAAGATGGATATAGTCAAGAAGTACAATAGCGTTTTTGGTAACAATCCCTGTTAACATAATGATTCCCATAAATGTCATGATATCTAATGTAACACCTGTGATATAAAAAGCATAAAAAACTCCACTTAATGCAAATGGAACTGAGAACATAATTATAAACGGATCACGTAAATTGCCATACAAAGATGCTAATATCATATAAACAAGAACCATTCCTAAAACAAGCATAAAAGTTAGATCCCTAAATGCCTTTTTCTGCTCTTCAACCTCTCCTCCAAATTTTACTGCTACTCCTTTAGGAATTTCTATTTTATTTAGAACTCTCTTTATATCTTTAGTTATATCTCCAAGAGGTCTTTTATAAATATCGCCTTCAATCATGATGATCCTTTGACGATTTTTTCTATCGATCTCAACTGGACCTTCACTATAAACGATCTGAGCGATATTTTTTAATCTTATCATCCTGCCATCTGGTGTAAATATAGGCACATTAGCTAAATTCTCTATCCTGTTTTTATCCTCCTCACTAAAACGGGTAAATATATCAAAGTTATCTCCTGCATCCCAAAATTTACTTGCTTCAACACCATAAAAATAGTTCCGCAATGTAGTAGCTATTGTTGCAATATTCAGCCCCAAAGATGATGCTTTTTCTCTATTCACCTTAACCCAGAGTTCGGGTCTTGGCTCTTTTTGACTAATGGATAAATCTGTTAACCCAGGTATATTTTTCAATTTCTCTGTTAGTTTTTTGGCAAAACGATAATTCAGATCAAGATCAGTTCCCACGATCTCAAGGTTTATAGGTCTTCCACCCACTAGCATAGATATCATAAAGGATTTTGCGCTGACTTTTAACTTACTTATTCCAGGGATCATCTTTATCTTTTCTCTAAGCAGGTATGCGATCTCTTTAGCGCTTCTTTTCCTTTTATCACTATCAACGAGTTTAAATCCTATTTCACCAATATTTGGTCCTTCATCAAAACCTAACGCAACTCCTATTCCTTTTTCCGTTGATCCATCAAAGGCGTAAGAGTGTTTGAATTCCTCTGGCTTCACTGTTTCATCCATGATCTTAAGAATCTTTTCAACAACCTTATGGGTTTCTTCTATTCTTGTTCCTTCTGGTAAATGAAATGAAATACCCACATCACCAGAGTCAATATCAGGTATAAATTGTGTTGAAAGAAAAGGGAAAAGGGATATACTGCTGGCAAAAAGAACAATAGCAAGGGTTATTACCATCTTCCTGTGCTCAAGAGACCAAGATAAAACCTTTTCATATCCATTTTCAAACTTTTCTAACACCCATTCACCAAGACGATAAAATAAACCACCTAAACCTTTTCTCTTTCTTAACATTTCAGGAGTAGACGTTATCCACCTTGATGAAAGCATTGGTGTCATAGATAAAGCAGTAAAAAGAGATGCTAACAATGTCACAACAATAACAAAAGCAAGCTGTTTAAACATAACCCCAACAATACCAGTTATAAACATCAAAGGAACAAAAACCACCACTACGCTCATAGTAGATGCGGTGATCGCCATACCCATTTCACTTGCCCCAAATATAGCACTTGCCTTTAAACGACCTCCTCTCTCAATATGACGGACAATGTTTTCAAGTACAACTATCCCATCATCAACAACCATTCCTGAAGCAATAGCTAAAGACATCAAGGAAACCACATTTATAGTATAGCCAAAAAAATAAAGAAAAATAAAAGATATAATTAGGGAAAATGGTATTGTAAGGGAGATGATAACAGCCGTGCGAAATCTTCTTAGGAAGACAAAGGTAACAAGAATTACAAATAATATACCTTCAAAAAGTGTGGTTCTTAAATTTTTTATAGAAAGGAGAATATTATATGAATTGTCTACAACAACATTTATCTTTACATCAGAAGGGAGGTTTTTTTGAATCTTTTTTAGTTCTTTTTTCACTCTTCTGATAACAGAAACCGTGTTTTTACCAGTTTGCTTTTGAAGTATGAGAACAATAGCCTTTTTCCCATCACCCCATCCTTTTAGTTCCTCTGGTTTGTAAGCATCTTCAACTTTAGCAACATCTCTCAAATATACAGGATGACCCCTAAAATAACCAATGACCGTATTTTTTATCTCTTTTACGCTTTTATACCGACCTGGAACACGAACAAAATATTCTCTTGAACCTGACTTAATAGAACCTGAAGGAATATTCAGATTCTCTGCCTTAAGAATCTGATCTATTTTATAAAGAGATAAATTATATCCTTCTATCTTTTTAAGATCAAAGTAAACATTGATTCTCCTTCTCAAGCCACCATAGATTATAAGAGCACCTACCCCAGGAACCCTTTTTAATTGATCTGATACCTCTTTATCTACTATATGATAAAGTCTTGGCCAGCTTTTATCACCTGTAATGGTCATAAACATAATAGGAGAAGTTGCCGTGCTAAATTTAAAGATTATAGGGGGCTTTACATCCTTTGGAAGATCTCTTTTTGCTATATCAAGCTTATCTCTAATATCATTAGTAGCAACATCAAGGTTTGTTCCCCATTCAAACTTACAAGAAACAAGTGATAAATTATCTAAAGATTTTGATGTTAATGTATCAAGATTATTGAGTGCATTTAAGTTGTTTTCGAGAACCTCTGTTACTTCTGATTCTACATCAGTTGCGCTTGCACCAGGCCACGTTGTAATCACTGAAACAAGAGGAGGTTCTACTTCAGGAAGCATATCGATGTTCAGTTTTGCTAAAGAGACTATCCCAATAAGAATAATTCCTAAAAACAGCATAAAGGTTGCAACAGGCTGTTTTACTGAAAATTCAGGAAGTTTCATTTCATTTTCCCTCTTGAAAGCTTTTGACCATAAGCATCTGTTATAATCACAGGTGTACCATCCTTTAATCTATTTTGACCTTTTATTACAACTTTTTCTCCTTCTCTTAATCCCTGAACTATCTCAATATAATTTTCATCACTAATACCTATTTTTACATTTTTTAAGACAGCTTTTTGGTTTTTAACAACAAAAACATAATAATTCCCTGTACCAGGGAGTCTGTTTAGTGCATCTCGTCTAACTGCCAAAGCTCTCTTTTTACCTAAATAAATTCTTGTTGTCACATACATTCCTGATTTAAGAAGTAAGTCTTTATTCAATATATGGATCTCAATCTCTGCTGTCCTGGTGGCGGGATTTATAGTTGGGCTTATAAGAGAGACCTCACCATAAAAGATTTTTCCTGGTACTGCATCTGCTTCAATTTCCACCTTCATACCTTTTTTTATTTTTGGGTACTCTTTTTCAGTTATTGTTGTTACGATCTTTTCAGTTTCTTCATGAGATATACTGAAAATAGGATGACTGGTTGAAGTAATAGAACCTTGGTCAAGAAAACGAGCTGAAATATACCCACTTATAGGTGCAAGGATTTTATGTTCACTTTTAAGAATTTCAAGCTGATTTAAAATAGCTTTTGCCCGCCTTACTTGAGCATAGGCTGCTTTAAGCTGAGCTTCAACATGATCTAACTTCTGTTTTGGTATAGCCTTTTCTTTAAAGAGACTCTTAAGCCTTTTATAATCCTTAACCAAAACATTTCTATTAGCTATTGCCATATGAAGAGCTGCATTTGCCTCTTTTATCTTTGCCATTATACTTTCTTCCTCTAAGGTTGCAAGGAGTTCCCCTTTCTTTACATAATCACCTTTTTCAACAAGGATTTTCTCAATTATTTTGCCTGGGATTTTAGGGAAAACATCTACTTTGAAAAGAGGTTGAACTTCCCCCATCCGCTCAATTACCCATTTAAACTCCCTAAATTTAATTGGCTCCACTGCAACAGGAATCCTTTCTATCTTTTCTATAAAAACCTCTTTTTTTGTTTTAAACTTGAATATATTATTAGCTGTAAACAAGGATAATGCCATAATTAATAAAGTAACGAAAAAAGCTCCTACCAACCCTTTTTTCTTTTTTTTCTTCTCTCTTTTTTCTCTTTCTTTCTCCTTTTCCATAAACCATATCCTTTATATTTTGATATTATTTCATTCTTATATTAAGCAAATCTTTTAACAAAGGGTTGCAATCCCTTATTAAAGCAGATTTAAAATTTCTAATTCCTATTTTCTTCCTTCTGACTCGTCAGCTAAAAGGTTTTATTTGCTTCGCTCAAGCCTTTTTCCAACCGCTCTTTCAAGTTCAGCAAAAGCTATTTCATAACCATAAAGAGAACTATAATAATTCGTTTCTGCTTGTGTAAGAAAAGTCCTTGCATCTAAAACCTCAGTTGAGGTGGTCATCTGCTGTTTATATTGTAGATTAGTTATCCTAAAATTTTCTCTTGCTTGTTCAAGCGATTTTTTTGCTGTCTTAATATTTTCTTCTGCTACTTTAAGCTTTAAATAAGCATTCTTAACTTCCACTTTTATGCTATTTTCAATACTTCTTAACTGTTGTAACAGCTCCAACTTTTTGTAACGATATTTTTCTGTCTCGTTTCGCTTTTTGCCCCACTCAAAAAATGTCCATTGCATCAAAAGGGTAATACTTGCATTATGATCATTACCATAATCATTGTTGGTTGCTGTCAAATTATCTCCTGTTTGTTCATAAGAACCAATAAGAAAGATTTTAGGGAAATATGAACTCTTAGCAAGCTTTATAGCTAATCCTGCATTTTTTAATGCGAGTCTTAATGCCTTTAATTCAGGTCTGTTTCTCATAGCCTGAATAAATAAGGTATCAAGCGAAAAATTAAAAGATCGTTCCTTTAAAAGATCCTGGACTTCACTTTTTTGATTTATATCCAACATTAAAAGGGTGTTAAAACTTGAAATTGCCATCTCAAGCTCGCTTTTTGCCTTTACCCTTTGTTGAATTGCATGTGATAGAGCAACTTTAGATTTCAAAAGATCATTGTATGCTATCATACCTTGTTTATAAAATT
>JAFDIG010000337.1 GCA_019308145.1 Deltaproteobacteria bacterium
ATCCTAATGAAGAAATACTTAGGATATTTGAAACACGACTTCTTTCTCTTGCAGGGTATGAAATTGAAGTAAAAAAATGTACAAGGTGTGGCCATGATGCTTTTAAAACAGAAAAACTATTTTTCGCTCCATGTTTAGGAGGGATAATCTGTAGCAATTGTATTAAACAAAGAGAAAAGGTTTTACCGATTTCTCATGGAACAATAAAAAGCCTTCTTTTTGCACAAAACGCCCCTATATCTGCTCTTTTTAGACTTTCATTTTCAAAAATGGCAATAATGGAGAGCAAAAAGATTCTTCCTCCTTTTATTGAATCTATAATCAGTAAGAGATTAAAATCATTAGATTTTCTTTTAAAGGTGATAAAAAATGAGAGAAAATAGATGCCATGGGATAAATATTCTAAGAATAGTAACAATTTTTATTTTCTTTATCCTACTTTTATCTATTTTTATATCCCCTCTTTATTCAGAACAAGATTTAAAGGATAATATAACCCCTTTACTTAAATATCGTCTTCCTAAAAATGTTGAGTTATGTGGGGAAAGGATACCAATTGAGCGACCAGAAATCTATGAAAGGCTTGACCTTGAGTTTTTGCTATTTTTAGGAAATGAAGCTCAAATCATCTTATGGTTAAAAAGGAGCAAGAAATTTTTTCCTTACATTGAAGAAAGACTAAAAGAAGAAGAGATGCCTGATGATCTTAAATATATACCTGTTGTGGAGAGTTCTTTAAGAAATGATGCTGTTTCCCGCAAAGGAGCAGCTGGAACCTGGCAGTTTATTCCTGAGACAAGCAAAAGGTATGGTTTAACAAAAAATAGAAGTATTGATGAAAGATTTGATTTTTTTAAAGCAACCGAAGGTGCCCTTGCCTATCTAAGGGAACTTTACGATCAATTTGGAAGTTGGATTCTTGCTATGGCAGCTTATAATTGTGGAGAAGAAAGATTATCTAAAGAGATTAAAGAACAGGGTGTAAATAATTACTTTAATCTTTATTTACCAAGGGAAACAGAGAGGTATGTATTTAGAATAGCTGCTATCAAGTTAATACTTTCAAATCCAGAAAGATATGGTTTTATTATTGATGAGGCTGATTTTTATCCACCTTTAAAATTTCAGACTATCGTTATAAAGGTAAAGTATCCTATACATTTAAGATTAATAGCAGAAGCTGCTAACACATATTTTAAAAATATCAAGGAATTAAACCCTCAGATAAGGGGTTACTATCTTCCTGCTGGGAAACAACTATTGAGAATTCCTCCTGGGGATTTAGATAAATTTATTAAAAAATATAAAAGGATAACCAGATTAAAGAAAAAAAAAGGGAAAAAACATTACTATAGGGTTAAATCAGGGGATACTCTTTACTCTATTGCTTCAAAGCTCAATATCTCAACAAAAGAATTGATAAAATATAATCATATTAAAAAAGGGAAAAAATTAAAAAAAGGGAAGGTTTTAGTTTATTATAAATATATAATAGAATGATTTGTGGGGGTTGATTTCATAAACCAAAAAATGAAAAATTTATCATCAGATTAAAAAGGCCGGCTATATAACCGGCCTTTTTAAATGGAATGAAAGAGAAGATTTAAACGACTTCTCTTCCTTTTTTAAATGCTATTTTGTTTAATTCATGTATTTTTTTAGGTAGTCTTGCTAAGATGTTTCTCATCCAGATCTCTTCATCAATAGGGAGAAATTTTGATGTAACCCCAAGCATTACAACATTAGCAGCTCTTGCATCACCAGCTTCTTTTGCGAGTTTTGTTGCTTCTATAAAGTAATTATTTTTAAATTTGGAATTTATTGCTTTTTCAATATTCTTTGGATATTCCATCTCTCCAAGGTTTACAAGAGGGGGATAGATTTCAATGTTATTGATAATCAACTTTGTAGTCTCATTACAATAGGCCAACCATCTCAATACCTCAAGTTTTTCAGAGCAAAAAAGGATATCAGCTTCACCTTCTGGAATAATAGGAGATGCAACCTTTTCGCCAAATCTAACATGGCTTGTAACACTTCCCCCTCTTTGTGCCATACCATGCACTTCACTCTTTTTTACATCATAACCAGCATCCAAGAAAACATCAGCCTTGTTATCTTATCAACCATGATTCTCTCCTTTTGGTTTAAATAAAGCCTAATTTTCCTTCTTCAGGCTCAGAGATAGCCTCGAATTTACAAAGTTGATAGCAAAGGCCGCAACCATTACATAAATCTGGCACTATGCGGGCAATACCTTTTCTCTTTTTAGTTTTGCCATCTTTTGTTGTGTACTCTCCTGCCATAGTTGTATCCCAGTTAATCGCGGGGCAGTTGATAGAAATACATTGTTTACATCCTGTGCAAAGGTCACTATCAATTACCAATGGCTTTTTTGTCCTTCCAGCCATCTCTCTTTTAAGCATGGCGCAAGGACCTCTTGCAATAATAACCGTTACCTGATCAGAATTTAGAGCTTTTTTGATAATTTCCTCAGTCTCTTTTATATCATAAGGATTTATTGTATAGATTTCATTAACTCCAAGAGCCTTTGATAGCTCAGCATAATCAATTGCATGAGTAGGTTCTCCTTTTGCAGTATAGCCTGTACCCGGATGATCTTGAGCCCCTGTCATTGCTGTTATCCTGTTATCAAGGATCATAACGGTTGCATAGCTTTTATTATATACCATATCCATCAAAGGTGTAACACCACTATGCAGGAAGGTTGAATCTCCTATAACAGAGACAAATTTACCTTTACCTTCATCACCAAGGGCACGTGACATTCCATGGCTAAAACTAACAGATGAACCCATACAGACTGTAGTATCAAGGCTTTCTAATGGTGGAAGCGCACCAAGGGTATAACAGCCGATATCACCATTTACAAAAACTTTTAGTTTTTTTAACACAGTAAAAACGCCTCTGTGTGGACAACCAGGACACATGTTAGGTGGTCTGGGAGGTATAGGGTCTTCTATAATAGGTTCAACTACCTTTTGATCAGTTTCACCAGTGATTGCCTTTTTAACAATGGTTGGCGAAAGCTCTCCGCAAATTGGTATAATATCTTTTCCATGATCAATCTTATAGCCCATTAATCTGACATTTTCTTCAATAAAAGGATCTAACTCTTCTACAACATAAACCTTATCCACCTTATTTATGAACTCACCTATAAGTTTTTCAGGCATTGGCCAGACCATTCCCAATTTTAGGAAGGAATATTCAGGAAAAGCTTCTTTTGCATATTGATAAGATATGCCAGAGGTGATGATCCCCACTTTGGTATCATTTATCTCCATCCGATTGATATCAAGGGTTTCTGCAAACTCCTTGAGCTTTTTTGATCTTTCCTCCACAATAAGATGTCGGGGTCTTGCATTTGAAGGAAGCATAACAAATTTGGTTGGTTCTTTGCGAAGTTTTAGCTCTACAGGTGGCTTAATCCTCTCTTCTAACTCAACAGGGCCTTTTGAATGAGATATTCTTGTAACTGTACGTATCATTACAGGGGTATCAAATTTTTCACTTATTTCAAATCCTAATTTAACAAAATCTTTTGCCTCCTGACTATCACTCGGTTCTAACATTGGAACCTTTGCAAATTTTGCATAATTGCGATTATCCTGTTCATTTTGTGAACTGTGAAGCTGTGGGTCATCTGCTGTAACCAAAACAAATCCTCCTATAACACCAGTATAGCTTGCTGTCATAAGAGGATCAGCTGCTACATTTACACCAACATGTTTCATTGATGCCATTGTTCTGGCACCTGTTAGACAAGCACCTAAGGCAGATTCAACTGCAACCTTTTCATTAGGTGCCCAGTCTGTTTCCATTTCTTTATAGGTTGCGGCATTTTCAAGTATCTCTGAACTTGGGGTTCCTGGATATGCCGCACAATAAGTAACACCTGCTTCCCAGGCTCCTCTTGCAATTGCTTCGTTTCCTGATAATACCTTTTTCATGGCTCTCCCTTACCTTGGCTGGATTAAAATCATGATAAAATTTGTTTTTTAAAACCTATCCCTATTGAATTTAAAAAATCTTTTATATTCACCTCCTTTTTTTAAATTTTGAGATAATGATTAAACCTGAATTTTAATAAATAACAGAAAAAATAAACTAAAATGATAAAAATTTTACTTAAAAATAAGCTTGTAAAAAAAATCACTAACAATTTAATAATGGATCAAAGAAATTATGTCAAGAACAAATTTTTTTATGTTTTATCTAAATCCTTTAAGAAACTAAAAGAATGCTTTGGCATCATAAATCCTTGACAAAACCTATATAATTTTTTTATATTAATTGTTAAAATTTCAAAGGAATAAGATAATAAGGTGAAAAAGAGAAATGGAAAGTGCATTATTACTTAATGCTACTTATGAACCTTTGAAAATTGTTTCATGGAAAAAGGCTATTACATTGGTTATT
>JAFDIG010000033.1 GCA_019308145.1 Deltaproteobacteria bacterium
ATTGAATTTTTAAGCAATACAAAGGTTTATGCTTTAGACCCTAAAAACAAACTAATATATTTAGAAGGTAAGAACAATGTTAAGGTAGAATATTCTAAACTCGTGATTGCTACAGGGAGTAAACCTTTAGACTTATTTCGTGATAAAGGTTTGAAAGATTCTATCTTCACATTTAAATGGTTTAGCGATGCTTTTAAACTGAAAAGATTTAAAGGAGAAAAAATAGTTGTTATAGGGTCTGGTTTAATCGGGATCGAGGTTGCAATCGCTTTGGCGAAAAAAGGCAAATCTGTAACCATTATTGAGGCATTGCCACATATAATGCCTTTATCATTTGATAAAGAAGCAGCAGATAAGATATCAGAGATTTTAAATAAAAAAGGTATAAAGATCATTCAAAACGATAAGGTATTAGATCTTTTGATAAAAAATGGGAATCTTAAAAGTGTAATCACAAATAAGAGAGAGATTTCTGCTGATGGAGTTGTTATAGCCACTGGTATGGTGCCAGAAGTGAGTTTAGCAAAGGATGCAGGCATTGAGTTAGGTAGTACTAAAAGCATCAAAGTAGATAGTAACATGAGAACCAATATAGAAGATATCTATGCAGCTGGTGATTGCATAGAAATAAAGGATTTTCTTTTTGATGAACCAAGAAGAAATCTTTTTTGGTATTTTGCGAAAATGGAAGGAAAAGTAGCAGGAGAGAACTGTGCAGGCATAAAAAAAGAGTTCTTTCCTCTACCTCAGATTGTTTCTGTAGATATTTTTAATACCCCTGTATTTTCTTTGGGATTTACCGAAGAAGAGATGTTAAGGATGAATAAAAAGCCTAAGATTTTTACAAATGAAAATAAAAAAGGTTACTTAAAATTGATATATTTAGATGAAAAATTAGTTGGGGTTCAGATAATCAATAGAATAAAAGAGATACCTCAAATATCATTTAGCTTGCTTAGGGGAACAAAAAAACAAGAATTAGTGATAAGAAGAGATATTCCATTTACCTTCTTACCATATAGCCATTTAAGAAGAAAACTTAATTCATAAAAGAAAAACTAATTAGTCGCAAAAGAAAAATAGCCTAATTAGGTTCAGACTAACTAAGTTGGTTTGAAAATAAAACATAAACAAGCAAGATGCTTGTTCTATCAAGGGGATAGGGATATGATCCCTAAATGGTAGCACAGGCGCTCTGCCTTTGATTATATGGTGGAAATATTAATAACAGACCCTATAGGCTTAGAAGCTCAACCTCTACATACCTCATAAGATTATATATTAAAGTAGGATCGGGTTTTATATCTTTTTATTTATCGTAGGGGCAATTCATGAATTATCCCTACTCGGGTGTAAAGTCCGAACCTGCAGGCTTTAGCACAAGATTTTTAGTTTACGCTTTATTTTTTTGCGTATCAATTAAAAAAGGTGCATTTCAAAAGCTTGATTTGACGGCTTTTGCAAGATATATTTAGCTGATCAAAGACTTAATTTTTTTATAAAAAAGATCTTTTTTGCTTAAAAATAGCTACCTAAAATCAAAAATAGGAATGCAAAAAATCAAAGTTTATAGATAGATTTATTTCTTGACACCCTCTTTATTTTTGGCTATATTTTTAATTTAAGCGACTTCACATTTGGTTATTCCTCTGGTTATTCCTCCAGTTGTTATATTACCATTCAAATTGAAAAGTTAGCTCTTGATTTTTTTATTTTTCTCTTACTAAAAAATGTATACAGGGTACAATCCTACAGTTACTGAAATTCTACTTTTTTTGTAATATAAGGTCACTTTTTTATCATTTTTTTAAAAGGGAGAAGCATTTGAAACTTTTTGAATATGAAGCAAAGGATATTTTTGCTAAATATGGAATTCCTGTTCCAAAAGGAGTAATCTGTGAAACCCCTGATGAAGTAGTATCAGCCTTTTATAATCTTAAAAAAAATGTTGTTTTAAAAGCACAAGTACTTGTGGGAGGCAGAGGTAAAGCAGGTGCGATAAAGTTTCCAAAAACATCATCTGAAGCAAGCGATATGGCTAAATCCCTTTTTGATATGGAGATCAAAGGAGAAAGAGTGGAAAAGGTTTACGTTGAACAAGCCCTTAGTATAGAAAAGGAATATTATTTAGGGATTATAACCGATACTGATACAAGCTCTCCTCTTTTGATCTTTGCTTCAGAGGGGGGAATGGAAATTGAATTGCTTGCAAAAGAAAAGCCTGAGGTAATAAAAAAAGTTGTTATTAATCCTTTATTGGGTTTAATGAGCTATAATATAAGATTTATCCTTAAAGAAAGTAATCTTTCTTCCGAATACCATCAACAAATCATCAATATAGCCCTTAATCTTTATTCAATCTACTGGGAAATGGATGGGGAACTTATTGAGATAAACCCTCTTGTATTAACAAAAGATGGGGATCTTTTTGCAGCAGATGCAAAGCTTAATATTGATAATAATGCTCTTTTTCGCCATCCTGAACTTCCCAAAAGAGAGATCAAAACAGTAGAGGATAAGGCGGCTAAACTTGGGTTAAGTTATGTGCTTTTAGATGGCAACATTGGAATTATTAGCAATGGTGCAGGTTTGACCATGGCAACCATGGATCATTTGAACTTAGCAGGAGGAAAACCAGCCAATTTTTTAGATGCTGGAGAGAGAATCCTGCGAGATGGTGTCAAAGATGGAATGAATATTATTTTAGAAAATCCTAATGTAGACGCAATCTTAATAAATATATTTGCGGGTGGCCCAAGGTGTGATGTAATAGCAGAGAAGATTGTTCAGACTATTGATGAGATGGAGGAAAGTAAATCCCTAAATGTACCAGTTGTTGTAACACTCCATGGAAGATATATGGAGGAAGGGCGAAAGATCTTGTCTAAATGTAAATCCCCACATCTTTATCAGGAGTTAGAAATTGAGGATGCGGTTAAAAAAGTGATCGAGCTGGGGGGAAAAAGCAAATGAGTATTTTAGTCAATAAAGATACAAAGGTTATTGCTCAAGGTATTACTGGTAGGTTTGGCACATTTCATTCCCAGCGAATGATGGAATATGGAACAAAAATTGTCGCAGGCGTAACACCTGGTAAAGGTGGTCTTGAGGTAAATGGTGTTCCTGTTTATGATACCCTTGAAGAGGCATTAAGATATCATGATGCAGATGCTACCATCACTTTTGTTCCAGCCCTTTTTACAAAAGAAGCAATATTAGAGGCGATAGATGCTAATATTAGACTGATTTCAGTTGTAGTTGAAGGTATGCCAGTAAAGGATATGATGATCGTAAAAAAGGTATTGGAAGGCACAAAAACAATCTTGATTGGTCCTAACTCTCCTGGAGTTATTACAGCAGAGGAATGCTCAATCGGTTTTTTCCCAGGAGATATATACCGTAAAGGTCCTGTTGGCATTGTATCCAGAAGCGGTACTTTTTCCTATCAGGTAGCAGATGATATCACTAAGATAGGGCTTGGTCAGACATCTTCGGTTGGTATAGGTGGGGACCCTATAACAGGTATTTCTTTTATTGATATTCTTAAACTTTATGAAAATGATGATGAAACCAAGGTGATCGTCCTTATTGGTGAGATTGGTAGAACAAGCGAAGAGGAAGCAGCAGAATATATTAAAAGCGAGGTCACCAAGCCAGTTGTAGCAATCATAGGTGGTAGAACAGCTCCAGCTGGTAAAACAATGGGGCATGCTGGTGCTATAATAACAGGTGATAAAGGTTCATATACCTCAAAGGAAAAGGCTTTTGAAAGGGCAGGGGTTCCTGTTGCAAAAACCACAAAAGAGGTGGCAAAACTGGTTAAAGAAGCTCTTAACAATCTTTAAACCAGAAGCAGTAGATTAGATTTTTCTATTATGGTTTTTTATCAGGATTAAAAAACGCTTTTTTATGCTCTATTGCGATAAGCATTACCAATAAGGCAATATTTTTCCGATGTTCATGAAATTGTTTTGTTTTTATTTCTTAGATTAAAGAGGGTTTTTTTAGGGGATAATGAAACATTCATTAGCTATTTGTATGTTAATATCATCCTTTTTTTAGGTTAAAAATCTTTAAAAAATAAGGAAAGAGATGATCGAAGAAAGGATAAAATCCACATCCCTTAAGGGGAAGGTGATAACTGCTGAAGATGCTGCTAATTTTGTAAAAGATGGTATGCGTATCGGCACATCAGGCAGCACATCTTCTGGCTATCCTGTTTCTTTCTTTAAGGCATTGCTTAAAAGAGCTAAAAAGGAAAGAAAACTAAGTATTGAGCTTTGGTCAGCGGCACCTTTGGGAAAAGAGATTGATGGTGATTTGGTTGAAGCAGGATTGATAAAACGGAGGCTTTGTCATCAATCAAATCCAATCATGGCAAAAGGTATAAATAATGGCAATATTCTTTATTCTGATATGGGAACATATAATTTCCCTAATCAAGTTAGGTATAAATTTTTTGGTGATCTTGATTTATGCGTTGTAGAAGGGATTTTTATTACTAAAGAAGGTGGCATTGTTCCTTCCTCTTGTATGGCAGATGCTCCGTCATTTCTTAAAATAGCCAAAAATATCATAATAGAGATCAATACCACTATTCCAATTTCTATGGCTGGTATCCATGATGTTTATATCCCAGAAAATCCCCCACATCGTGAACCTATTCCTCTTAAAAAAGTTGGGGATAGAATAGGAACCTATTATATACCCATAGATAGTAATAAGGTTGTTGGTATTATCATGTCAGATGAAGTTGTATCTCCTCCTTCGGCAGAAGAGGAGGGTGATGAAATAAGCCAAAAGATTGCCAAACATCTGATTACATTTTTTGAAGATGAAGTAAAGAAGGGAAGATTGCCAAAAAATCTTTTACCACTTCAGACAGGATTGGGTACCCTTGCCACTGCTTTTCTTAAAGAACTTGCAAATTCTGAGTTTACTAATATAGAAACCTTTTCAGCACTTTTAAGCGATCCTATACTTGATCTTATAGATATGGGGAAGATTAAGATGGCTTCTGGTACAGGGCTCTATTTCTCTTCAGAAGGACTATCCCGTTTTTACAACAACATTGAAAAATATAAGCGATTCATGATATTGAGACCCGTAGATATCAGCGCATCTCCTGAACTGATCCAAAGATTAGGTGTTATAGCATTTAATGGCGCAGTTGAGGTGGATATATATGGACATGTAAACTCTTCTCATTTAGGTGGAGGAAGAGTAATCTCTGGTGTAGCTGGTTCTATTGAATATGCAAGAAATGGATATCTTTCTATATTTATGACTCCATCAGTTGGTAAAGGAGGTAACATATCAAGGATTGTTCCTATGGTTCCTCATGTAGATCATACTGAACATGAGGTGCATGTTATTGTTACTGAAGAAGGATTGGCTGATCTAAGAGGTTTAGATCCGAGAGAGAGAGCGAGGCTTATCATATCAAATTGTGCTCATCCTGATTATCGTCCTCTTTTAAACGACTATTTAGAGATAGCAGAAAAAGAATCAGTTGCACATGAACCACATGTGCTGGATAAAGCATTTTCCTTCCATTTAAGATTGAAAGAAACAAAATCTATGAAAAAGAAAAAAATATGAGAATAGGTATTGATGTAGGTGGCACATTTACTGATGTTGTCCTTGTAGATGAAAAAGAAGGACGCTTTTACTACACTAAAACACCAACTACACATCATGACCTTGCAGAGGGTGTTTTAAAAGGTCTTTCTGAGATCCTCGATATCTCAAAAAAATCAATTAAAGATGTAGATTATCTTATCCATGGAACAACCATTGGTACTAATGCCATTGTTGAGGGAAAAGGTGCAAAGGTTGGGCTAATCACAACCTTAGGTTTTGAGGATGTGCTTGAGATAAGAAGGGTAGCTCGGCCTAAAGAGGCAGCTTTTGATTTTGGAGCAGATAATCCACCTCCACTGGTGCCACGCTATCTTAGAAAAGGGATAAAAGAACGGATCAATAGCAAGGGAGAGGTGGTTGTCCCTCTTGATGAGGAATCTGTTATTGATGTTATAAATTTCTTTAAAAAAGAGAAGGTAAAGGCAATCGTTGTTTCACTTTTATTTTCCTTTTTAAATCCTGTCCATGAAAAGCGAGTATTAGAGATCAGTAAAAAAATTCTTCCTGATATAGAGGTTTCTTTATCATCTGATGTTTGCCCTGAATTTAGGGAATATGAGAGAACCTGCACTACTGTTATGAATGGGTATCTTGGACCAGTAATCAAGGAATATATGGATAACCTTGTTCATCGTTTAAATGAGAAATATGGTGGTGTTAGGCTTCATATCATGCAGAGCAGTGGTGGTTCAATGACTGTTGATGTGGCTAAGAGATATGCTTCTCAGCTTATCAACTCTGGCCCTGCTGGAGGTGCAATTGCTACTGCCTTTATCAGTCGGATCACAGGAAATGAAATGGCTATTGGTGCTGATATGGGTGGTACCACATTTGATATATCGATCATTGATAAGAATATGCCAAAGACAACGACATGGGGTGGGGTAACAAATTATCCTATCAAGTTGCCGATGGTTGATCTTAAAACCATAGGAGCTGGAGGTGGAAGCATAGCCTGGGTTGATGAAGGAGGGGTGCTAAATGTTGGTCCGATAAGTGCTGGTTCAAGCCCTGGACCCGCATGCTATGGATGGGGTGGTGATAGACCTACTGTTTCTGATGCCAATCTGGTTTTAGGTAGGCTTAATCCTAACTACTTCCTTGGGGGTAAATTACCTTTATATCCTGAAAAGGCAAAAAAAGCGATAAAAGAGCATGTAGCTTCTAAGATGGGGCTTTCAGTTGAGGATGCAGCTCTCGGTATTATCAGGATCGTAAATGCTAATATGGTTAAGGGGATAAGCGGGAATTCTGTTGAAAAAGGCTACGATTTAAGGGAATTTTCTCTTGTAACCATGGGCGGTGCCGCAGCTCTTCATGCAGCAGAGCTTGCAAAGGAACTTAATATCTCAAAGGTGATCGTTCCACCTATGTGCGGAAATTTCTCTGCTGTAGGACTTGTTGTTGCTGATATTCAGCATAACTATGTAAGGACATTAATGAAAAAGGATTATGAAGTCAAACCTGCAGAATTGTATGAAATTTTTAAAAACCTGGAGGCCAACGGGATAAATCAATTGAAAGAAGAGGGGGTTGAAAAGGAGAATATAATCACTGAATGGTCAGCTGATCTACGTTATGAAGGGCAATCATGGGAGCTTAATTCTCCTGTTAGCAGAACTGATTCATTTGATAAAAAGGATTTTCAAAAGATATTAGATGATTTTCATCATCTCCATTATCGGGTGTATTCATATTCAGAGCCTAAAGAAACAGTAGAATTTGTAAATATAAGGGTAAAAGTTATTGGGAAAAATCCAACCCTAACACTTCCAAAGATTGAAAATCTTGAGAACAAGCCAGCAGAGGGGATAAAGGAAATACGAAATCTCTATTTTGGGGAAGGGAGATGGCTTTCTGTTCCTATATATGATAGGGA
This sequence comes from Deltaproteobacteria bacterium, assembly GCA_019308145.1. Taxonomy (GTDB): domain Bacteria; phylum Desulfobacterota; class JAFDIG01; order JAFDIG01; family JAFDIG01; genus JAFDIG01. The sequence continues at coordinate 7,523 of JAFDIG010000033.1, forward strand.
GAAGCTGAAGCCTGGAAACATAATTAATGGGCCTTCTATTATTGAAGAGAGCATTTCAACAACATATATACCACCACAGTTTAGCGGTATAATCGATGAATTTAGTAATATTATAATCACTTTTGAGGATAAATAAGCATTTTTAAGGATTATAAAATGTCTTACAAAGCTGATTTAATTACCATGCAGGTTATAAGATATGGATTGGAAGCAATAGCAGATGATATGGGATATAATCTGATGCGGATGGGGAGAACTACGATCGTTAAAGAGATCATGGATATAAACTGTGGAATTTTAGACGATAAAGGAGGCATTTTATCTCAAGCTCACCTCTGTCCTTTAATGATGTTTAGTCTTCCTACTACTTGTGAGAATATGCTTTTAGAGATTAAAGAGTATGAACAAGGGGATGTAATTATTTGTAATGATCCATATTTAGGTGGGCAACATCTTCTTGACGTGCAGTTTTTCTCACCTGTTTTTATCCGTGATGAACTTGTTGCTTTTGTTGCAAATATTGCCCACCATCTTGATATGGGTGGCGCGGTTCCAGGAGGAGTGGCAGGAGGGATGACAGAGATCTTTCAGGAAGGACTTCGTATTCCTTTTGTTAAGCTTTACCGTAATGGAAAGGAAGACCGTCAAATCTTTAATATGATTGCTAACAACATCAGAATACCAGAAAAAACCATGGATGATTTTAGAGCACAGGCTGCTACAACATTTGTGGGGGTCAAAAGAGTTACAGAACTTATCGAGAAATATGGCCTTGATGTCTTTAAGCAATCAACAAAAATGCTTATGGAGTATAGCGAGAAGAAGATGCGTCGTTTTATAGACTCACTTCCTGATGGTGATTATATAGGTGTAGATTTTCTGGATGACGATGGCATAGTTGATGAACCATTAACAGTTAAAGTGAATATTCATATCAAAGGTGATACAATGACGGTTGGCTTTGATGGTACAAGCCCACAGGCAAAGGGGAATGTGAATTCTCCATGGGCATGCACAAAAGGAGGGGTCTACTACACGATGGTAGGGATAGTTGATCCACATATGGCAATAAATTCAGGTGCATTTCGTCCGATTTTGGTTGAAAGTGAAAAGGGGTTGATCACAAATCCTTTGCCACCAGCAGGGGTTACTGCGAGAAGCCAAACAATGACAAAGATTGTAGAGGCAATGCTTAAGGCTATGAGTCATGTAGTTCCAGATAGAGTTGTTGCTGGAAGTCACGGTCAAGCATGTACAAATAGTTTTATGGGTATTCATCCTGAGACAAAAAAACGTTTTTCTTATATAGAGATTCAAGGCGGAGGAGCAGGTGCAAGACCCAATAAAGATGGGCCAGATGGCCAGGATCTTCATCTTGGTAGATTTATGAATACACCAGTTGAATCAGCTGAGTTGGAAAATCCTGTGATGATCGAAAGATATGAATTCATACCTGATTCTGGTGGACCTGGCAAATTTAGAGGGGGGCTCTCTTTAAGGCGTGATATCCGTTTTTTAACAGATGTTATTTGGGCAAGATATTCTGACAGACAACGATTTGCTCCACAAGGTCTATTTGGTGGAAAGGAAGGGACAAAAGGTAGTCTTATATTAAACCCTGGTACTGATAGAGAGAAGAGACAAAAATCAAAAGGTGTAGATAATCTTAAGGCAGGCGATCTACTAAGTATTAGATTGCCTGGTAGTGGTGGTTATGGTCCCCCATGGGAAAGAGACCCTGAGATGGTAAGATGGGATGTTCTAAATGGTAAGGTTAGTTATAAATCTTGTAAAGAAGATTATGGAGTGGTTTTAAAGGATAACTTTGAGATCGATTGGGAAAAAACAAAAACTCTTCGTGCTAAACTAAAAGGAAAAGACTCCTCCACAAAGAAAAGTTAAGTCAGATTAATAACATTTTTAATAATGTTAAAAAAGGAGGGGAATATGAAAAAGATTATTATTTATACCTTAACATTTGTTCTTTTAACAATTTTATTTGCGGGTATAGCTGTTCCAGCTAATGCAAAGGTAAAGGTTTTAAAAGCTGTTAGTTTTTTACCTAAAAATCACCCTTTATGCGCAATGATTCATGTCTGGGTAAATAGGGTTAATGATAAGTGTAAGGATGCGATCAAGATAGATTGGGTAGGAGGACCTGAAGTAATCCCAGGATTTGATCAGGCTGAAGCTTTAAGAAAGAACACAGTCCAGGTGATATTCAATCCAACTGCATATTATGCACCTATTTTCCCTGAAGGAAATGCCTTTCCATTATCAAAGCTTACAATGCAAGAGGAAAGAAAACCAGGTGGTTTTTATGACTTCATGGTTAAAAGACATAAAAGAATTGGTATGATGTTTATAGGCACATGGTTATATGATCCATTCTATTTAAGGGTTAACAGACCTGTTAAATCAGTAAAGGATCTAAAGGGATTGAAGATGAGAACAGCTGCCTTATATGACAAGATGATGAAGAAACTTGGGATGATACCTGTTACTGTAAAATTTGGTGATACCTATACTGCATTAGAAAGGGGACTTGTTGATGGATTTGGATGGGCAACATTAGGTCCCGCAGATTGGGGTTGGTTAAAAAATTGTAAATATATCATAGATATCCCGTTTTATACACGTCAAAATACATTGATTCTTATGAACCTTGATGTATGGAATAGCCTTGGCAAAAAAGTACAAGATGAGATAATGGATATAACCGTAAAGTTTGAACCAGATATGGTAGCCTATTTTAAAAAAGCTATTGCTAAAGAATGGGAAAAATATGACAAAATGGGTATAAAGAGGATAAAATTCTCTCCTGAAGATACAAAGATATATCTGGATGCTGCTTATAATTCTATGTGGGAAGATTTGGAAAAGAAGATTCCTGATTTGGTTCCAACCTTAAAAAAGCTAACTGGAAACATATAAAGTGATGACAGGGCTTCTGGTAATTTTTATGATATAGTATTTATCAGAAGCCCTTCTCTTGTTTAAATAGAAAAATGAAAAGATTTCTTAATATCTTTAATTTTTGTCTTAACCTCATGTCTTTTATTGCGGGTCTTATCCTTATTTTTATAATGTTTTCAGTCTGTCTTGATGTAATAATGCGTTACTTTTTGAATCGGCCCTTGATGTGGGTAACTGAGACCACTGAATGTCTTTTGCTATATATCACATTTTTAGGCACAGCATGGCTTTTAAGGGAAGAAGGGCATGTGAGGGTAGATATCCTTTTAAGTAGGCTTAGGCCAAAGGTTGTCAATTTTTTAGGAATTATTACCTCGGTTATGGGCTCTTTTATTGCTTTTGCTTTAACATGGTATGGAGTTTCTGTTACTGTTGATAAATTCCTAAGAGGCGTCTATACCCCTTCAATAATGGAGATTCCTGTTGCTCTTATTATTGTAATCATCCCTATTGGTTCTTTTATGCTTTTTATACAATTTATAATAAGAACAGTTAATTTTGTTTTGTTATTTACCAAGAAAAAAGAAAGAACAAAAGTTATAAAGGATTTTATGTAGTGGAGTGGTGGTTAACACTTCTTATTATATTTAGCGCTTTAATGTTTTTATTTTTGATAGGCTTGCCTGTTGCATTTGCCTTTCTTTTTATTAACTTGATTGGGGTATATGTTTTTTGGGGTGGAACAGCAGGGCTTGATCAGCTTGTTATGAGTATATATAGATCTGTAGCCACCTTTTCTCTTTTGCCAGTTCCCCTTTTTATATTGATGGGTGAGATAATGTTTAGAGCAGGAATCGCTCCTAAGATGATGGATACACTTGATAAATGGTTAGGCAGGATTCCTGGGAGGTTGTCTCTTTTAGCTGTTGGAGGTGGAACCCTTTTTGCTACCCTTTCAGGATCTGCAATGGCTGGTTGTGCAATGCTTGGCTCTGTACTTGTCCCAGAAATGGAAAAAAGGGGTTACAAAAAGCCAATGAGTATAGGGCCAATATTGGGAAGTGGTGGCCTTGCTATCATGATTCCTCCAAGCGCATTAGGTGTTTTGCTTGCTTGCTTAAGTAGGGTTTCAGTTGGTGGTATCTTGATGGCGATCATTATTCCAGGGATCATAATGGCAGCCCTTTATGCAGGTTATATTATGATCAGATGCTGGTTGCAGCCTCATCTTGCACCGCTTTATCAGGTTGAACGTAGCACTTTTTTAGAAAAGATCACCTTAACCTTAAAATATGTATTACCTTTAGGATCTATAGTCTTTCTTGTAGTTGGTTTAATGTTTTTGGGCATTGCAACACCAACTGAATCAGCAGCCCTTGGGGCATTGGGCTGCCTGGTGCTTGCGATTATTTACAGAGGATGGGATTTTGAGATCATAAAAAATTCTGTTTCTGCTACATTAAAGATAACAGTAATGATGTTTATGATAATGACAGGTGCTATGGCGTTCTCTCAGGTTTTAGCTTTCACAGGCGCAAGTTCAGGGTTGGTAAAACTGGCATCAGGTCTGAATTTGCATCCAATGTTGATTTTAATATTTATGCAAATCATTTTACTTTTTATGGGAACATTTATGGAGCCTTTAACCATAATGATGGTTACCCTGCCTGTATATATGCCGATTATTAAACAGCTGGGATTCAACCCTTTATGGTTTGGCGCGATAATGCTTATCAATATGGAGATGGCTACTACAACCCCTCCTTTTGGACTTGTTCTTTTTGTTATGAAAGGTGTTGCCCCACCTGGAACAAGCATGACAGATATATATAAAGCAGGACTTCCTTTTCTGGTTTGTGATGCTATTGCCATGGGGTTAATAATGGCATTTCCAACGCTTGCACTTTATCTTCCAAGCCTTATGAAATAGGTAAGCAAGATGGGGAAAAATAGTATCATAGATAATCTATTTTATGATAATAAGAAAGGTTCCCTTTTATATAAAGGAACAAGATATCTATTGATAAGACCTGAAACCATAATTGGTTTTTTGAAGGCAGTTGAAGAAAGTTTAAAAGATGAAGCAGGTGAAAAATTCTATCTTGGTGGTTTTAGAGGAGGTTTTTTCTCTACAAAAAGGTATAAAGAGATCCACAATTTTTCTGATAAAGAGATCATAGAGTTCATGATGAAGATGGGAGCAGAGATTGGCTGGGGGAAATTCAGTTTAATGAGATATGAGCCTAAGGAAAATATCCTTGAGGTTAGCGTTGAGAATTCTCCATTTGCAATCTTTTATGGTAGATCAGATAAGGGGGTTTGTCATTTAATAAGAGGAGTAATCTCTGGTATGGCTACAGCCCTTTTTGGTAAAGATTGCCAAGCTGAAGAGATCTCTTGTATTGCTAAAGGTGATAATAGATGTGTTTTTGTAGTAAGAAAAAATTGCTAAAGGTGATAATAGATGTGTTTTTGTAGTAAGAAAAATATGAAAGATTCATATTGGCTTTATTTATAGATGAGACCCGCTTCTTAACTTTTCTCCTCTATAACTTTTATTTCATCATCACTTATACCATAAAGCTTGTAAACTATCTGATCAATTAGCCAGTCGGTTTTTTTGAGTTTTTCTTTGACGATAAGAAGCTTTGAAAGAGATTTTTCATATTCAGCCTTTATTAACTCATAGACCTTTCTATTTTTTAGATTTGCCTGAATCTTGTTTTTATTTCTTTCTAAAATCCTAAAGAATTCCTCAAAAGAGAGAGGTTCTTCATTTTTTTGATAATCTCCCAAATAATTTTTTATTTTTGATCTTCCTGTTAAGGTGTCTATACCAGTTCTTCCTTTCTCATCTGGGATGATATCAATGAGCATCTCAAGATAGCTTAAAAATCCATTTATCTCCTTTTGTTTTTCCTTGTTTAGTTCAATCATCTTTGATGCCAAAAATGCCAAAATATCATGGACAACATCAGATTGTTCCCATAAGGAATCTTGAGGGATCTGCCAATCTTTGTTTAAAGGGTCTGCATTATGTTTTCTAACCAGATCAGGGTCTGGCTTATGGATCTTTTTTAGACGTTTCTCAATAAACGAAAGGATATCTTTTTCGATATTCTTATTCATTTTGATTTGCCTTTAATTTATTGATCGGCTGTAATCCGATCCTACAGCCCCAAATTAATAAGATTTCGTAGGGTGAGGTTTTATACCCCACCAAATATATCTTATTTATTTGGGTATTCCTTATTAATATATTGTTTTATTTCTGCTACAAACCTTTTTGCCTCTAATAAAATTTTTTTTGCTTCATCTTTTGAAATAACAAAATTATATTCATAATCCCCTAATTGTCTTTTTTGAAAAGCGCGGTTAATAGATTTACCTAATTCTTTAACAAAAATTCCTTTTTTTATAAAATGCTCTCCAAAAGCAGATATAACCGCTTTATGGCTTGAAAAAGAGAGTCTTTTTGTTAAAAGCAACGCTTCAGCTGAAAAAAACATAGCATAATATGAACGTGAAACAGCCGACTCATAGTCCCCATCTTTTATTAAAAGATTTGCCGATCTTAAATATCTATCAGCACGAGCAAGAAGAGTTTTTATTTCATTCATACATTGATCCCTTCTTTATGAATATTTAATATAAGAGGGCTTTTTATTTTATTAAACGAATTTTCTGAAACTGGATATATTGAGATGAGGGTATTATATTTAAGGTTTAATTCATAGATTAAATCATTTATACGATCAATCTCAATCCCTGGATAAACTTTGCCATGTAAAATAATTGCTATATCGATATCTGAATCATGATTTGCTTTTCCTTTAGCATAAGAACCATAAAGAATAATACCTGCAAGTTTTTCTCCATAAAGTTTTTTTAATTTATTTTTTAGTTCCTTTAAGATATTATCAATATGATTTTTATCCATTTTATTTTTTATAAAAATTTAGAAATGTTATGGTACCACTTTATATGTTTCATGGCCGGGTGTAAAATCCGACCCTACGACTCTATTTTGCATTGTTAAAAATGTAGGGTGGGGTTTCATACCCCACCTATTCAATCCATTCATTATATAATCTCTTAAACTCCTTAACCAACTCCTCCCTCTCATTTTTTGGCGTTACAAAGGAGATGCGGCGGATAGGGAAATTAACTAAAACTTCTTTATCAATTTGTAACTGATTGCCTTGTCTTTTTTGTTGAAAAAACCAAAAGTGAGAAACGTAGGAGTTTAGAACAGCACTTATAAAGAATGGAGAATATTCCTTGTGAACAAATAGTCTAATAATAAAGACAGATTGATCAATGTAGTAAGGATCAGATA
>JAFDIG010000338.1 GCA_019308145.1 Deltaproteobacteria bacterium
CTCCTACAAAAGAAAGAGGAAGGCATTTTTTAGCAAAAGGTTCAAGGGGTTTATCCTATATCCCTGTGATTTATTTAAGACCCTTATCCAAAAGATTAAGCAATAACAAAGTATTAATAAAAATGATTGTTAAAGATGCTGGTGGTGTGCTCTTAACAGAGAAAAAGGGATGGTTAAAGGTAAGAATCCCTGCGGCGAGGAAGGCTCTATTTTTTAATAGATTAAAAAAGGAATTTGAGGTTAAAATCAATAGAAGAACTATTCATGACAAAACAGAAATTTTTGTCATAAAATGGGAAGGTAAGATAAAAGCCCATAAATAAGAGCCTTATGACTCTTAAAAGGTTATTTATGAAAAAATTAAAAAAAGGGACAAAATCATTATTTTGTCCCTTTTTATTTTTTATAATCTTTATAATAGAATCTTTATGCTGCTAATTTCATCTTAAGCTTTTTTAACGCCTCTTTTTCTATCTGCCTTACCCTTTCTCTTGATATGTTGAATTTTAACCCTATCTCACGTAATGTCATAGGTTCTTCTGCCATAACCCTGTTCTCTATAATAAATCGCTCTTTCTCATTAAGTTTACTTAAAGCATCATTTATCCGTTTTCTGAGATACTGTTGCTCTTCAATATTTCCAACTAACTCCTCTTGGTTTTTAGTAGGGTCTTCAAGGAGATCTAAATAACTTACATTCTGGTCTTCTTCAAGTTCATTATTTAGGGAGAAATCTCTAAAGCTCATTCTCTGCTCCATTTCTTGCACTTCTTCCTCTTTCACTCCCAGCTCTTCAGCTATCTCTGCAAAATCAAAATCTTTATTTTCAGCTATAAACTCTTCTTTAGTCTTGTTCAATTTGTAAAAAAGCTTTTTTTGGACTTGTGTTGTTCCGATCTTTACCAGACTCCAGGATTTCATGATAAAGTTTTGAATGTAAGCTCTAATCCACCAAACAGCATAAGAGATAAATCGATAACCTTTTTCAGGATTAAAATGTTTTAGTGCCATCATGAGCCCAATATTTCCCTCTTGAATAAGGTCAACTAACTTCATACCATATGCTTTATACTCGTGGGCAATTTTAACAACAAACCTAAGGTTTGAGGTGATCAATTTATGAGCTGCTTCGATATCATTATATTTCTTATATCTTATCGCTAACTCCTTTTCCTCCTCACGTGTAAGAAGAGGAAATTGGTTGATTTGATTCACATAATATGTTAAAGAATCAGTTAATTTTGGTATATAGCTTTCGGTCATCTAAAAACCTCCTTTTATTAGCACTCACTTTATTTGAGTGCTAATATACAACATTTTTTTAATATTACCAAACTCTATTTAGGAAAATTTTTGGTAGAAAAAGAAATTTATTCACAAATAAAATGTTCTTTTTTAAAATTTCATATTTTTTCTGTTAATATCAGCTTTTTTCTTTAATTTTCGATGTAAATTTTTTAAGTAAATTTGCCCCTTTTTGGTGCTAAATAACCAGTTTATTTAGGTTTTATGACCTCTTACATATACAAAAAATTTTAAATACTCCTTTATCTAAAACTCTCTAATTTGTTCAGCTTTATGAAATTAGGCTGAAAATAAAAAAATCCATATTTTTTCAGATTTTCTAACCTATAAAGTGATAGCCTACATAAATTTGATGGCTTGATCTGTTCGTAAAAATATAATTCCTCTTATTTTAAAAAAATTAATATTTAAGGTTGTCTTTTTCTCTCAATTTCTTATATTAAAAATAAGAGAGTTTTTTTATCTTAAACTTTTTAAAGAGAGGTTTCCTATGTTAAAAAAGAGATTATTCATATTAACAATTTTAATCATTTTTTTTCTTTTTTCCACCTCAACATTATTTTCTGCAAACAGAAGAACAGTTGTAGTAGAGGTTGTTGAGAAATGCTCACCAGCAGTTGTTAATATAAGTACTACTCAAGTTATCAGGCAAAGAGAAGTTCCTTTTTCAGATCTTTTTCCTGATTCATTTATTAACAGATTTTTTCGAGATTTTTTTGAAGAAGGGTTTGAAAGAGAGGTAAAAAGAACTTCTTTAGGTTCAGGGGTAATCATTGATAAAAAAGGAATTGTTTTAACTAATTATCATGTTATATTAAGAGGTGCTCAAATAAAAGTTTCCCTTATAGATAAAAGGGAATTTCCCGCGGTTGTTATTGGTTCTGATCCTGAAAGCGATTTAGCAATATTAAAAATCTCATCTGATAAACCACTACCAACAATAAAGATAGGTACATCTTCTGATTTAATGATTGGGGAGACAGTAATTGCTATTGGCAATCCTTTTGGACTTTCCAACAGTGTTACTGTTGGGGTTATAAGCGCTGTTAAGAGATCCATAAGGGTGGGGGATAAAATATATTATGATTTTATTCAGACAGATGCATCTATTAATCCAGGGAATAGTGGTGGCCCTTTGCTTAATGTTAATGGGGAATTAATTGGAATAAATACAGCCATTTATAGCGAGG
>JAFDIG010000339.1 GCA_019308145.1 Deltaproteobacteria bacterium
CATTAGCTTGCTTAATGTTTGCTGCTATTGCTTCATGGTTAAGCCCTTCTTGGCCAGTGGCTATGGAGATGTGGCCTTGGCAAAACTTAAAACAACCTGCTTTAGGTGTAACCGTTTTGGTTGTAACTTTTTTTATCGGAACGATTGTCTATTTTTGCACTATGCATCCTCATATGGGCCTTCTTTATTATCCCTGGCAATACTTTGCGGCTTTGGAACCACCTTATTGGGAAAAATTTGCTGATACGGTTAGTGGGAATTTCCATGTAGCTTGGATAATGTGTTGTACAATCACGGTTTGGTTGACTGAGTCTATTTGGGAAAGATATCCTTTTAGAGTTATTAGACATGATGTTACAAGAAGGTTGGTAGGTTTTTTTGGAATTATTGCTATTGCTTTCTGCTTCTTCTTCTTTCTCTATTTTGTTCAAGAGTTGTGGTGGGGACCAGCTATTCGGGGGACCAGAAGGCTTTTCGCACCTGACTGGAGATGGTTACATGTTGGTGAAACAATGGTCTTTTTCTTAATCCCTGCTCTTTTCCTCACTTTTTATTGTGATAACTGGCCAAAAAAATATAGTATACCCGTTAATTGGCTTATTCGTACTGGTATTGCTATCTTTGGCGGGTTATTGGTTTACATTATTTATTACAACATTAGTCATTTAGTTCTTGGAACTCAGAAAGGTTATTCACATCCACAACAATTCCCAATGATTCCCACTATTTGGTTTATAAACTTTATGTTGATAAATCATTGGTTTATGGATAACTGGCCAGGTTGGAAAAAGGTTAAAGCAAATGAATAGAAAAATTATTTGATCAAAAAGGAGGAAAAAATAGATGAATGGGAAATTTATATTTGGATTTATTGTGGGAATTATTATAGGAATCGCTGGTTATTTTGTTACGATATGGATTTTACCACACTTAAGTAAATTAACTTGGCTCTTTACATAATAAAAATTAAACCCTATTTTGTTATTTGTTCCTTCTTAACTATGACAAAATGGGGAGATTTTATGGAGGTGATTTAAATGGCAACAGAAGAGAAAGAAGGTCTTAGCAGACGTGATTTTGTTAAAGGGCTTGCAGCGGGGACAGCAGTAGGAGTTATTGGAACTATGGGAGTATATTCTTATAGCCCTTGGCGGAAGCGTCATTTCCCTAAGGTTGTAAGAAAAAATATAGATATTGGAGAGTGTAAAAGTGTTAAAATAAAATGTATAACTGAGACAAGTTGGTTTATCAATAAAGTTCTTATGAACGATATAAAAGGGGCGGGAGGCTTGCTTGTAAATCAGTATGAATACAACTGGCCTCCGTTCACTGAGAAAAACGGGAAGCTTGGTAAAGGCTCATATGAAAAAGGGATAGCAAACATAAAACAGTATCTACCAGATAAATTGGAAAAAGCTTGGGAATTTCAGATGGAGAATGCTGTTCATCCTGAAAATGCTGGGGGATATGCTGCTTTGATTGATGTTGAGCTCTTAACAGGAGAACATAAGAGGATTCTTCTTGATACAGGGTGGTCTTATGATTGGACTGAAAAAAGTTTTAAGCGTGAAGGAATTGATAAAATGCTCGCAAATAAGGAGATAGATTTTCTCTTTATTTCTCATGAGCATTTTGACCATTTCTGGGGACTTCCTGTTACTCTGAAATATGACCCTGAAATACCTATGCATATTCCAGCCAGTTTTTATCCAGAAGGTAAACAATATATTAAAGATTCTGGTTATAGAGGAAAGGTTATTGAACACAAACCAGGATTATTCAAACTTTTCCCAGGTTGTGCGGGATACTGTTTTGATGTTCCAATTATCTGCCGTGTTTATGGAGAAGAGTCTCTTTATTTTAATGTTAAAGGAGCAGGAATAGTACAGGTAACAGGTTGTTGTCATCAAGGGATCATTAGATTTGCTGACACGGCATATAAAACCTTGAAGTTTGAAAGATTATACGGTGTTTATGGTGGTTTACATATTTCACCATTTGAAGATTGGGATCCTAAATATGATGACCTTGTAATTGCTTTGAAAAAATGGGGTTTTCAGAAAATTGGCTGTAATCACTGTACAGGTATTATTACTGCTAAAAAGTTTATTGAAGCAGGATATCCAGTAGTTCAAGGGACAGCTCGTTTTCGTTCTAAGGATAAAGCATATCTTGGGAATGGAGACGTTATTGAATTTAAAGCTTAATAAAAATGTAGACAGGCTGGAACTTTGCAATTCGTTCTAGCCTGTCTAACAAAAAGATTAATATAAATTAGCTTGGTGATATTCAATCATTATTAAAAAGAGAATTTCCTTTTTGCGCAAGTAATTGTTAAAGGAATAAAATAGAAAGTTTAGAGTAAGGAAATGGTTATCAAATAATTTTCTTATACTATTTAGAATCTCCCCACTTTTTATAATCCAAGTTATTTTTAAAATAAACCTTCCTCGAATTAATTTCATTTTTTAAAAAATATAATAATAATAAT
>JAFDIG010000340.1 GCA_019308145.1 Deltaproteobacteria bacterium
AAGTTTTTCCTTTAAAAATGAGCCTATTTGCTTAGCATATTCTAAGATTTCTGTACCAGTTAAAATTCCCATAACTGCCTTAGCGGCTGCACAAGAAATGGGGTTACCACCAAAGGTGCTGGCATGACTGCCCCTAGAAAAGGCATTTGTTATCTCTATCTTGGCCAACATAGCCCCAATAGGAAGGCCATTTGCTAAAGACTTGGCCAAGGTGAGAATATCTGGTTTTACCCCTTCACGCTCATAAGCAAAGAGATAACCTGTTCTTCCCATCCCAGTTTGAATTTCATCAAAGATGAGTAATACTTGATTTTCATCACAAATTTTTCGAATCTTCTTCAAATAATGGGGAGAAGGTATCCTGATTCCCCCTTCTCCTTGAACAGGCTCTAACATAATAGCTACTGTTTCTTTATCAATGGCTTCTTCTATAGCCTTAACATTGTCAAATGGAACATGGACAAATCCTGGAAGTAAAGGTTCAAAACCATTTTTTACTTTTTGCTGACCTGTAGCTGTAATGGTAGCTATAGTACGTCCGTGGAAAGAACCTTCCAAGGTAATGATTTTATACTTTGGAGGAGAAAACTGTTTTCCCCATTTTCTAGCCAGTTTAATGGCTGCTTCATTGGCCTCAGCCCCACTATTACAAAAAAAGACTTTATCAGCAAAAGAATGCTTTACCAATAACTCTGCTACCTCAATCTGGGGAAGGGTGTAATAAAGATTAGAAATATGAAACAGCCGATAAATTTGGGCTTCTACGGCCCTAATTATTTCAGGATGACAATGACCCAGATTACAAACCGAAATACCTGCAAATAGATCGGTATAAACCCTGCCTTTATCATCCCAGACTTTACATCCCTTAGCCTTAGTAACCACTAGGGGAAGCCTGGAATATACATCCATAATATATTGTCTATCCTTACTTATCCAATCCATTTTCTTTTACTCACTAACAATTTCTGTCCCAATACCGCGGGTAGTAAATAATTCAAGTAAAATCGCATGAGGAATGCGACCATCAATAATATGTGCTTTTTCTACCCCTGCTTTTATAGCCTTAATAGCAGCTTCAATTTTGGGTATCATTCCCCCAGTAATAATTTTGTTTCTTATCAACCTTTCTCCATCCTTAATAGTTATAGAGGAAATTAAATTATGATGTCTGTCTAAAACCCCAGTTACATCAGTGAGAAAAATAAGCTTTTTGGCCTTAAGCGCACCAGCTATCTCTCCTGCTACTAAATCGGCATTGATATTAAAAGTTTCACCCCCTTGTCCCATTCCCACAGGAGCAATTACTGGAATAAACTGTTCATGATTTAACAACTCCAAAATTTCTTTATTTATCTTAGCTACTTGGCCTACATGTCCTAAATCTATGATTTCAGGTGGTTTATCAGCCAATTCTTCCTCTCGAAAGGTAATCTTTTTTGCCTCAATTAAACAACCGTCCTTTCCACTAAGACCAATTGCTTTACCTCCAACTTGGTTAATCAAATTAACAATCTCCTTATTCACCTTTCCTACCAGTACCATTTGAACCACATCCATAGTGACATCATCAGTAACCCGCATGCCTCCTATAAATTTTGAAGGAATATTCATCTTCTCCAAAACCCTTCCAATTTGAGGTCCACCTCCATGGACCACAACGGGATTCAGGCCTACATATTTTAATAAAACTATATCCAAAACAAAATTCTTCTTTAATACCTCATCCACCATCGCATGACCGCCATATTTGATAACAAAGGTTTTTTGATAGAATGCTCGCAGATAAGGTAGAGATTCTATTAAAACCTCAGCCCGTTTAATTAGTTCTTCCATGGTGCAATGAAATTACAAAATATATCTACTTAAATCCACATCCTTCACTATGTTACTTAATTTATCTCGGACATAATGGGTATTAATCAACACCTTTTTCTCCTTTATTTGTGGGGCTTCAAAGGAAATATCTTCTAACAACTTCTCCATAATAGTATAAAGTCGCCTAGCACCTATATTTTCCGTTTTTTCATTCACATCCACCGCGATTTTAGCAATTTCCTCAATAGCTTGTTCTTCAAATTCTATCTCAATACCTTCTGTTTTTAAAAGTGCTTTATATTGTTTAACCAGAGCATTTTCAGGCTCGGTTAAAATTCGCTTAAATTCTTTTTCCCCTAAAGAGTCTAATTCTACCCTAATAGGCAATCTCCCTTGCAATTCAGGAATTAACTCTGATGGTTTTGCTACATGAAAAGCCCCGGCAGCAATAAACAAGATATGATCTGTTCGCACCATCCCATATTTGGTATTTACCGTAGTTCCTTCTATTACAGGCAATAAATCCCTTTGCACTCCTTCTCTTGAAACATCAGGTCCCCGACGGGTAGAGTCTGAGGTAGTAACCTTGTCAATTTCATCTATAAATACAATGCCTGATTCTTCTACTCTTTTTTTAGCTATACTTATCACCTTATCCATATCAA
>JAFDIG010000341.1 GCA_019308145.1 Deltaproteobacteria bacterium
AAAATTTCTTTTCTTTCTTTTTCCGCCAAAATATCATACGGTGGGTTTCCTACCACCACATCAAACCCTGGGTTTTCCTTTCTTCTGTGGCCTTCAAAAAAGATCTCAGGAAATTCAAGCTCCCAGTGAAAAAAACGTTTTTCTTTAGCAATCTCCTTTGCTTTTTTAAACCATGGTTCCTCCATGAAGGTTCGCCATCTTTGAGGAGATTCTCTTAAATTTTCCTGCAGTATCTGATAATTTCCAACCTCAAGCTCATTTCCAAAATATAGGCTTGTCCAAATGTCTGCAATATCTACAAACCTGGAGATAAGATTTCGGTAATCTTTATATAAATTCTTTTTTTCATTTATTTGACTTACATTATCAGAAGGAAGTTTTTCAATCTGGTCAAAATAGTTTAAAAATCTATTAACATCTTGTTTAAAATAGTTTTCAAAAACCCCTATTTGAGCCATTTTCTCTTTTTTATTTTTCTTTTTCAACTCAGGAAAGGTTGCTAAATCCTCAATTCTTGCTCCAATCAAGGAATTCCCGCAGCGTAAATGATGATCCAAAAAATTAAGGGGTCTGTTTTTAGCAACTGTATAAAGCCACAAAGACAACTTTGCTAACTCTACTGCCAAAGGATTTATATCAACTCCAAAGATACATTTCTCTACAATCTCTCTTCTTGCCCAGCGTATCTCATCCTCTTCAATCTCTTTTGGTGCTTCCCCTAAGGCTGTGAGCAACTCTCTTGCTAAATAATCGGTTGCCTCAACCAAAAAATGTCCGCTCCCCATAGCAGGATCAAGCACTTTTATGGAAAGGATTTCATCAATGATGCTATTTTCTAACTCCTTTTTCTGCCTTTCATATTCCACCCGATTATAACGTCTTGAGCTTTTTATTTTTTCTTCTATCTTCTCTATCTCCTTAGCAATCTTTTCTTTTTTTTCTTTAACAACAGGACCAATAGTATTCTCAATAATATACTTTACGATGTAGTCAGGTGTATAATAAGAACCAGTTGCTTTTCTTTCTCCTTTATCAGTAACAAGATATAGATGAGGAGCCCTTACAATATCTTCCTCTTTGAATCTCTTTTTTTCATTTTTTGCTTGCTCAAGTGGGATATAAACCTCTTTTTTATTTTCTTTTATACAAACAAGATCATCATCAGCCACCTTTAATCTGTATTCAAGAAGTCCCTCATAAATAGAGCCAAGATGACGAATCTCAAGGCTTCCATAGTCGATAAATGCCTTATCCTTTGATCGAGTAAGAAGATCTATTACTCTTGCAATATAAGAATCGCCAACCTTATTATTTTCTAAAAAAGGATGTTTTTCAGGATCAAAAAGCCCACCATTATAAGCGGGTACATCAAGCTCATCATTTCCCCTATTAATGATTTCAAATATCTCATTTAATCTATTCCAGTAGCGATAGGTAGAACCAGGATAAGATAAGCCTTTATCAAGTTCATTTGCGCACTCTTTTTTTATTGCATCCATTGAATATGTCTCTGTATAGTACTTGTTCGCTCCTAAAGGAAGAAGCGATCTATATTCTGCATATAGGATAAATAAAATACGATAAAGAAAGATTAAGGAGTTATCATGGATCTCTTTTATATTGGAGTCATTTAGGTTATTGCCTGAAGTAAAGAGAAAACCTTCGGCAAGGAGCTTTAATGCAAGGTAGATATTATTTTTAAGCTCTTCCCCTACCTTTTCTGCATAATCAATACTTCCTTTTAATACCTTTTCAACAAGATCAGGAAAACCATCTTTGCTGAAAAAAAGGTAAAAATATTTAAATGCAAAGAGTTTTTCTTCTTCTTTAAGATTATTGTTCAGTAACTTTTCAAGATCTATTTCATAGAATATATCAAGCCTTTTTGACCTCTCCCTTTCATAGAGTCTCCACTTTCTTCCATTGGTAAGTATTCCCCACTTAACTCCGCTGAGCCAGAGATAATAGCTTATCTGTAAAGATGGATTATGAGCATCTTCTGGGTCATCTTTTATCTTTTTATCAAGTGTTCTCTCCCATTTTTTTGCTTCCCCTAAACATAACGACTTTTTAAAATATCCCTCTCTTGACGAGCTTTGAGCATCTTCCAAATCTTTTTTATTAGAAAACAGAGCATAATCAGGATGTTTAGCATATTCACCTGAAGGGGTTGGTGGTTCAACATCATAAACCCAGCCTAAAAGCTCAAAAACCTTATCAATAAAATGCTTCCTTAATTGAGGTTCATTTAAGGGACTAAAATCCTTAGAATTATATAATTCTTTTATTTTCTGATATATCTTTTTGAGCTCATCATTTGGCTCTTTAAATTCTTTCTCATTTGGTAAGATTTCAGTTAAATAATAATCAGAAAAGAGGGATCTGTTGTTGTAAAAGATCATTGGGTGCTCCTTGGGATTATTATAGCTGCTGATATTAGTTCAGGTTTTCTTTCTATAATTAGATTTTCTTCTTCGAGTTT
>JAFDIG010000342.1 GCA_019308145.1 Deltaproteobacteria bacterium
ACAATTTTTCTTCCAAGCACTCCACCATTAGCATTAATTTTATCTACAGCTAATTTAAAGGCATCCCTTACATCATTTGTGTAAGTACTTGGTGGACCACTATAGCAGTCAACAATGCCTACCTTTATTGTTTTCGCAGCAAAAAGAGAGTTTATATTACACAAGAAAAGTAAAACAACAAAAACAGAAATAATAATTAATGTAAATTTTTTCATAATAAAACCTCCTTCTTTAGTTCACGCTAAGATTTGAAGCGCGAGCTAATTATAAAGTTTTAATTTCTTAAGTGAGATAGCTATTAAGTATTATTATTATTCAATAAATATAATATAAATAGATTTATGTCAATGCAAATATGAGCTTATAAGTTTCCCATTTTTTCAGAAAAAGCTGTAGAAGTAAGTTTCAAATTAATATTTCTTTTATAGTACAACTAATAACAACAAGCAAGACCCTTCTTCTCCCTAAATTTAGGATATAATTTATAAATAGTAGCCCAGGTATTTCTTTACATGAGAAGAAAGGTGGCACGTAAAATGCCATCTATGAGCAATAATAATCAAACTAATAGAAAATTAAGAAAATTTCCTTTTATTTTCAGGCCGACAAACTCGGTCTGAACGTAGTTAGTCATTTTTTTATAAACTAATCAGAGGAATCTTCTAATCCATATTTTCTTTTTAAAAATTGCATTCCTGTTTGAGGAAAAAGTGCATAAATAAGAACATCATAAATATCCTTTGCAATCCCTTTTGTTGCCTCTTTAGCTTTTTCAAGCTCTGGTTCTATAAGGTCTGCCGCCCTACACGTAATTGGTGTTTCACCTCTTGGATACCCTTTTAATACTTTTTTTTGAACTTCAGGGTCAATTGGCATTGGTGGTTGACCATACAAGCCATAGACATAATCCTTAGTCTGGTTGGTAACCATTTTATAATCACCAAATAAGACGTTTAAAACTGCTTGAGAACCAACAATCTGACTTGAAGGTGTTACCAATGGTGGGGAACCAAGTTCACGCCTGGTTTGAGCTATTTTTTTATGGACTTCTGGTAAACGATTAATCGCATTTGCCTGTTTAAGTTGACTTACCAGATTTGTTGTCATACCACCAGGAATCTGATGCATTAAAACAGTAGTATCTATTACTGCCATTTTTGTGGTATCTAAAAACTCTTTATATTTTGGAGCAATCGTCTCAAAATATTTGCCTATTTCAAAAAGTTTCTCCAAATTTAGCCCTGTATCCCTTTCTGTCCCTTCAAGTGCAACGATCAGCGGCTCAATAGCAGGAGCTGCGGATCTAAGGGCAAAAGGAGCAATGGCAGTATCAACTATATCAACTCCTGCTTCTATTGCTTTTAGAACACTCATTGAAGCCATTCCACTTGTATAATGGGTATGAAGCTCAAGAGGAAGCTTGACCGTTTCTTTTAATGCTTTAAAGAGATGATATGCATCATAAGGAGCAATGAGCCCAGCCTGATCCTTTATAGCAATGGAATCAACACCCATATCCTCAAGTCTTTTTGCATGTTTAACAAAATACTCAATATTATAAACAGGCCCACCCAGCTTTCTTTCAGTAAGAGAATAGCAAATTGCACCTTGAATATGCTTCCCACACTCTTTTATCGCTTTAAAAGATGTCTCAAAGTTCCTAAAATCATTTAACGCATCAAAAACCCTGAATATATCAATCCCAACATCACATGCAGCCTTAACAAAGGCTTCAACTACATCATCAGGATAATTTCTATATCCAACTAAATTTTGTCCTCTTAAAAGCATTTGAAAAGGTGTATTAGGCATGAGTTTCTTAAGCCTTCTGACCCTATCCCATGGGTCTTCATTTAAGAAGCGATGAGCTACATCAAATGTTGCCCCACCCCACATTTCAACAGCATGAAAGCCCACCTTATCCATTTCAGGAGCAATAGGTTCCATATCTTCTATTCTTAATCTGGTAGCGATAGAGGATTGATGCGCATCCCTAAAGGTTAGATCCACAATTTTTACAGGATTTTTTACTTTTTCCATCTTTCCACCTCTTAAGCTTTTAGAAATGGACTATATTATCAAAGGAGAAGATTGTCAAGAAAAAGGATAACTTAGGATAAATCAGTCAGATCCATATTCTGTTGATAGAGATAAATTCAAGAAATGTTTTAAAAAATTGCCTTTTTTCAATTTTTATATTATGAAAAAATTAAAAAGGACTTTTAAAAGTCTCTTTGGTTTATAGTAATATTAAGTTGACAAACATTCCTTGTCTTTTGTATATAATAATATAAATATAAAAGTTAAAAAATTTTTGCATAGAGGTAGATATGATAAATACTCGTTTTATCCAAAACGAAAATATTTCTTTAAGAGAAGAGGATGAGGATGGAGCCCTTCTTTTTGAGCCTGATACAGGGAAAATAGTAGTCTTAAATCTTACAGGAGTTGAATTATGGCCTGATACAGGGAAAATAGTAGTCTTAAATCTTACAGGAGTTGAATTATGGAAAAGGTTAAAAGAGCCAAATGATATAAAGTCATTAAAATCTTATATTATAGAAAATTTTTCAGAAACAGATAACCATGATGTAGAAAAGGAAATAAATGAATTTATAACCCAACTCAAAGAACTTGAATTTATAAAAGAGATAACCTAAATGGGAAAAAAAACCAAAAAAGTAATGTCAACCCCTAGGCAAGTGGATCTTTCCATTACAAAGCATTGTAATCTTAACTGCCCTTACTGTTATTATGAAAAGGA
>JAFDIG010000034.1 GCA_019308145.1 Deltaproteobacteria bacterium
ATTAAGTATAAGACATAATTAATATAATCACATTTATTATTTTTTCAAGATTACCATTAGCATAAGTTTTTGTTATTAAAAATACTACTTAATTCCTATTTTTTAACTAAAGGATTTAAATATATTTTAACTTAAAATAAAACTTTTGGAGAAAACCATATCTTAAGGAAACTAATTTAATAAAGTAAGATTTATCTCTTACAAAGGAAGGAGAAAGAGTTTTATGGCGGAGAGAGAGGGATTCGAACCCTCGGTAGAGTTATTAGCTCTACACTCGCTTAGCAGGCGAGCACCTTCAGCCACTCGGTCATCTCTCCATAAATTTTGGCGGAGGGAGTAGGATTCGAACCCACGGGACTTTCGTCCAGCGGTTTTCAAGACCGCCGCCTTAAGCCACTCGGCCATCCCTCCTATATTTTTTATTTACATATCATATAACTTTTTGTCAAGTAAAAAGCTTTTTGCTTGCTAAAAGAAAAAAAAAATGTTAAATCATTTATGAAAAAACAGAGGGAGAAAATATATGGCAGGAATAAACAAGGCAATACTTATAGGTTATTTAGGTGCTGATCCTGAGATTAGATATACAGGGTCAGGCATGGCAGTAGCAAATTTTAGGATAGCAACAACTGAAAACTGGACAAACAAAAATGGAGAACGAGAAACCAGAACAGAATGGCATAGAATCGTAGCATTTGGAAAATTAGCTGAAATTTGCGGGGAATACCTTCACAAAGGCAAGCAGGTATATGTAGAAGGAAGGATACAAAATAGAACATGGGAAGATAAAGATGGAAATAAACGCTACATTACTGAAATAGTAGCTACAACCTTAAAAATGTTGGGAGCACCACCTTCTGGAGGGGAAGCAAAGGAACTAACAGTCTCACCCGATGAAGCAATTCCACCTGAAGAAGATGATATACCATTTTAGTTAGTTTGCACTAAGATATAAAGTACGAAATAATTATTAAAATATAAACCGCCTTGTCTTTACATTTATCAAAAGGCCAATTGCTATCAAAGTAGTTACAGTTGAAGAACCCCCATAAGAAAAAAAAGGCAAAGGAACACCTACAACAGGAAGAAGAGAAGTAGCCATTCCTATATTTATCACAACTTGCCAAAATAACATGGATGTAATACCAAAAGCTACCACCTTGCCAAAAAGATCCTTTGATTGATTTGCTATACTTAACCCCCAGATAATAAGCAAACAAAAAAGTATTAAGACCAATATGCTACCTATCAATCCCCATTCCTCTGAAAATACAGAGAAGACAAAATCTGTATGTTGAGTTGGTAAAAAATGAAGTTTACTTTGTGTTCCATGCAAAAAGCCTTTGCCCCACAATCCTCCAGATCCCACAGCAATTTTAGATTGAATTATCTGATAACCTAACCCTAAAGGATCTCTGCTTGGATTAAAAAAGGTCAAAATCCTACTTCTTTGATAATCTTTGAGGAAATGCCAAAAAATAGGAACAAAAAATAAAATAATACCACACAAAATAAAAAAAGAGGATAATCTAATTCTCATATAAAAAATAATAGAGATAAAAATAAATAAAAAAATAATCGCAGTACCAAGGTCAGGTTGTTTCAAAATAAGCATTACAGGTATCAATGCTAAAATAAAAGGAACCCACAGATCCCTTAAGCGATAACCATCCTTTTTTTCTCCTTTTAAATCATTACGCTGGCCATGAAAATATTTCCCTAATGCAATAATCATTGCCAATTTCATCAATTCTGATGGTTGAAATCTAATTCCACCAAATTTAAGCCAACGCTTTGCACCATATGCAATTGAGCCATGGAAAAAAACAGTTAAAAGCAGAAGAAAAAAGAGGAAATATATAAGATAACCCCATTTTTCAAAAAACCTATAATCAATACAAAAGATTAAAAATAGTGCTAAAAGCCCAATAATAAACCAATATATCTGTTTTACATAGATGTTGCCACTTAAAACACCTTGGCTTGTGCTATACAGGTTTATCACACCTATAACTGAAAGTATGATCGTCAGAAAAAATAAGGGCCAGTCAAAATTTGTAATCAACCTTCTATCTATCATTGGCAATCCCTTTAAACATTACCATCTGCATTTCTTCACCAGATTTTCTCCTAAAATAAAAATCAAAGATATCTTTAGCAACTAAAGCAGGAACATTTCCTCCATGGCCACCATGTTCCACTAAAACAACTACAACCAATTCAGGATTTTCTGCTGGAGCAAAAGCAGCAAACCAGGCATGATCCCTTAATTTAAAAGGAATTTCCCTTTCATTCTTATTTTTTGGAATAGATATAACTTGAGCAGTGCCTGTCTTGCCACCAACAAGAACCCTTTCCATTTTGCAACGCCGACCTGTACCTACAGGAGAATTAACTACACCAATTAAAGCTTTTCTAATTACATCTAAATTTTCCTTAGAAATAGAAACCTTTCCTAATGGTTCAGGCAATATTTCTTTTGTTATTATGCCATCATAACGTTCTATCCTTTTAATCAAATGAGGTCTATATAAAATCCCTCCATTTGCTATAGCAGAAAATAAGGATGCAACCTGAATTGGTGTTACAAGAAGATATCCTTGACCAATGGAACAAGTAATTGTCTCACCAAGATACCATGGCTCATTAAACCGCTTTCGCTTCCAATTTTTATCAGGAACTAATCCACTCTTCTCTCCAGGTATATCAATACCAGTCTTTCTACCTAAACCAAACAATCTCGCATATTTTGCTATCTTTTCAATCCCTAATCTGTACCCCAATTTATAGAAATAGACATCGCACGATTCAATTAGAGCCTGTTTAAGATTGATATCTCCAAATCCACCTTCTTTCCAATCTCTATATTCTTGATCTCCTAATATAAATGTAGCAGGGCAGAAAACCTTTTTAGATGGGGTGATTAACGCTTCTTTTAATGCTGCTGCCGCAACAACCACCTTAAATAATGAACCAGGGGGGTATTGTCCCATTATGCATCTATTCTGAAAAGGGTGAAAAGGATCTTTAACAAGTTTCATCCACTCTTTTTTAGATATCTTTTTATAAAAAACACCTGGATCAAAGCTTGGTGATGATACCATAGAAAGGATCTCGCCATTTCTGGGATCAATAGCAATTACAGCACCTATCTTCCCCTTAAAAATTTCCTCTATCTTCTTTTGAAGAGGTAAATCAATGGTTAAAATCACATTATTCCCGGGAATAGGAAGAACTTCTGATAATGTTTTGAGCTCCCTACCTATTGCATCTACTTCTATCTGTCTCCCTCCTACTTTTCCCCTTAATATAGGTTCACAGCTCGCCTCAATACCTGATCTTCCTAACCAATCACCTGATTGATAGCCTAAATATTCATACTTTCTAAGCTCATGCACATTAATCATCCCCATATATCCAATAACATGTGAACAAGTTTTACCAAATGGATAATACCTTTTAGGAGAAACAACAATTTGAACACCAGGAAGATGAGACCGTTCTTCTTCAATATGAGCGACTTCCTTCCAATTCAGATCTGTTTTAATCGTTACAGGCCTAAAAGGAAAATCTTTTGAAGCAGATTTCAATCTCTTCTGTATTTCATCTACATTAATATTTAAACAACGGGCTATTAACTTAAATCCATCAGGGGAATGTTCAAAATCCTCTGGAACTATCATTGCTCTATAAGATGGAATATTACCAGCTAAAATTGTTCCGTGACGGTCTATTATCAGTCCACGCTGTGGGATAAGCTTGCGCAACCTAATTCTATTATTTTCAGCAAGTTTTTTGTTTTCATCTCCCTTTATTATCTGAAGATAGAAAAGCCTTAGACCAAGGAAAAAAAATGCAATTATTACTATGCCAACAAATAAAATGGAAACCTGTTTGCCGTTTGAGGGTTTATAAATTGGCTTTCTTCTTTCAAGCATAACTTATATATTGACCTTAATGATATGAAAAACCTTTTAATGGTTTTACTAAATTTAAATAATGAATAGAGAAAAAGAATAAAAAGGCTATAGAGCCATTTATTAAAGGCTGATATATGAAAGCCTTTTCCAAAAAAAAGATAAGCCCATCAGTTTTGTTTTTTAATGAAAACAATGCTAAAGAGATCCCACCCTCAACTAAAGTAGCTATAATAACCAACGTTGTACCTAATATCAAGGGAGAAAATAAAAATCTGCTTTTTATTGATCTTGCTATTAAGAAAATAATAAATTTAGATAAAGCAAAAAAACCAAGAGGAAAAGAAGAGAAAAAATCTTGTACTAAACCAAGGGAAAAGCAATTAAATCCATTTAAAAAGAATTTATTATTTCTTATTGCAAAATAAACAGCAATAATCATAATAAAATCAGGGCGTAAATAAGAGGAGATAAATAAAGGGAAAATAGTAAGCTGAATAATAAAAAAGAAAAAAATAAAAATAACTGATAGAGTAATCCTCTTTATCATAAAAAACTTCTCTACTATTTATCTTTTAGTATTATTATCTGGTCTCATAGATGATAATACTACAAAAACTTCTTCTAACTTATAAAAGTCAACCGCTGGAGTCAATAATGCCATCTTAAAAAGGGTATCAGGCCTGTTTTCTATTTTATCAACCCTTCCTATAACCACCCCCTTAGGAAATTTACCACCTATGCCAGAGGTTACCATCAAATCCCCTTTTCTTACATCTACTTCTTTTAAAAGATATTTTACCTCACAATAATTCCCTGCTATTGTGCCTTTCACTACTCCTTTTGCTCTACTCCTTTGAACCAAACCATTAACTCCACTTGATCGATCGGTTAAAAATATTACAGAAGAAAAATTACGAGATGTACGAATTACATACCCTACTACACCTTCAGGGGCTACAACCCCCATTCCTACCTTAACACCTTGAGCTGTTCCTTTGTTGATAAATATTGAATTACCCAATGGAGACGAGTCCATACCTATAACATTAGCAGGGAGTAAAGGAAATGAAATACTTTGTTTAAAATCCAACATCTTTTTTAAACGGATGTTAGTATACTTCATTTCCTTTAATCGTTGATTTTCATAAGTTAGTTCTTTCAATCTCTTCTTTAGTAAAAGATTTTCCTTTCGTATGTTGATCAAAAGAAGATAATTATCAACTATAGATCTAAAAAAATTAAAGGTTTTTGCTGTTAAATTTTGAACAGGTGCGGCTAACTCTAAAATAGCACTTGAAAAAGGATTATTATCTAATTTAGTTCTATCATTGCTTAGTAATAAAAACAATGAGATAGAAAAAAGTAAAATAATAAAAAGATATATTTGGAGCCTTTTATAAAAGCCTTTCATAGTTAAAGGTTCATCCTGAAAAATAAGAAATTAAAAGCTTGATACTTAAAATTAAGTTTTAATTGACTTCGTTAACCTAAAAATAAAAGAAAAATTTCTTGTTTTTTTTATAATATTAACCGCAAAATGAAATTTTATATCCACCAATAAAATAGAATGTTAAATAATCGGGTATAAAATACGACCCTATGGGCTTTAACAAAAATTTTTTTGGTTTTAATTAGTTTACGCTTCATTTTTCAGCATAAGCTAATTAGTCACCCAAAGCAATCTCATTTAATAGATCAAGATTATCTAATACCTTGCCAGAACCTAAAGCAACTGCTTCCAATGGATTATCTAAGGTAAAGATAGGCAACCCAGTAACCTCCCTTAACAGCATATCAAGATTCTTTAGCAAGGAGCCTCCTCCTGTTAAAACTATGCCTTTCTCTACTATATCAGCAGCAAGTTCAGGTGGAGTATTTTCAAGCGTAAGCTTGACAACATCTATTATGCTGTTTATCGGTTCTTTTAGGGCTTCCATGATCTCGTCTGAATTAACTTCCAATGTTTTTGGAATTCCTGTAACCAAGTCTCTACCTTTTATCTCCATGCTCAAAATATTATCATCAGATTTATATGCCATACCAATATTAATTTTCACCTGTTCAGCAGTTCGCTCTCCAATAAATAGGTTATAAGTTCTCTTTATGAACTGTACTATTGACTCATTCATCTTATCCCCACCAATTCTGATCGATTGAGAAGTTACAATACCAGCCATTGAAATAACAGCAACCTCAGTAGTTCCCCCGCCAATATCAATTATCATGTTTCCTGATGGTTCGGTTATAGGAAGATTAGCACCAATAGCTGCAGCCATAGGCTCTTCAATCAAGTAGATCTCTCTTGCCCCAGCAGACTCAGCAGATTCTCTTACGGCTCTTCTTTCAACAGGGGTTATCCCTGATGGCACACAAATAACAACTCTTGGACGGATAAACTTCTTTCTTTTATGAACCTTAGTAATAAAGTATTTTAACAGTTCCTCAGCTATCTCAAAATCTGCGATAACACCATCTTTCATAGGACGAATGGCCATTATATTCCCTGGGGTTTTCCCTAACATATTGTAAGCTTCCAAACCTACGGCCAAAATCTTTCTTGTTCCTCTATCATCATTATAAATGGCCACAACAGATGGCTCATTTGAAACAATACCTCTATTTTTTAAATAAACTACAGTATTAGCGGTTCCCAGATCTATTGCCAGATCATTAGAGAAAAATCCTAAAAATGTATCAAGCACTTTTTTCTCCTTCTTCTCTTATATTCATTAGTTTGACTTCTACTTTGTTGTAAATTTTTATAATTTGATCTATAAACTTTTAGGGAAAGTTCTTTTTTAAAAGGGTTGATTTTTTTTTCTTCATGTTTTACCATACAATTTATTTTTAAGCCATTCTATTTTAATAATAACTAATAGTCAAATCAAGAATTTTTTAATTAAGTGGGTGTGATATGCTTAAAACAATGAGAAAACATGCAGCTTCTTTTATAATCAAAGTTCTATTCGTTATTATTATCCTTGCCTTTATCTGGTGGGGAGGTATGGGATATCGTGAAAAGGGAAGAAATACTGCCGCAAAGGTAGCAGGAACAATCATACCTGCTAAAAATTTTCTTAACCGTTACAGGGAAGAAATCCAGGCTTTACAGAAAAGATATAAGTCTCAACTTGATGAAAAAATGCTTAAATCTCTAAATATTGGGCAAAGAGTTCTTGATGAATTAATAGAAGAGGTTCTACTTGTAAAAGCTGCTCAAAAATATAATATCACAGTCACAGATAAAGAACTTGAAGATTTTATCTTAAACTATCCTTTATTCCAAGAAAAGGGGAAATTTAGTCAGCAAAAGTATCTTCGTGTGCTTCACATCTTAAGAATGAATGAAGAAGAATTTGAAGCATCGCAAAGAGAACAACTTTTAATAGCTAAGGTTAAAAATTTTATCAAAGAAAATTTCTCCTTAGTCTCTCAGGAAGAGATAACTCAATTCTTTAACCTTGGAAGGGAAAAGATCAATTTAGAGTTTGTTGAGATAGATCCCAAAAATTTCTTAAAAGATTTAAATGTTACATCTGAAGAAAAAAGAGAATATTTTGAAAATAACAAAGAAGAATTTGCTATCCCTCCAAAAGTTAAACTTGAGTATTTAGTATTTAAGCCAAAGGAGTATATAGGAAAAGTAGATATTTCAGATAAAGAGATCAAGGAATATTATCAGCTACATTCAGAAGAATTTCAAAGGCCGCTAAAGGTTAGACTAAGACAAATCCTTCTAAAATTAAAACCAGAGACTACCCAAAAAGAAAAGGAAAAAATAGAAAAAAAGGCAGAAGGGTTACAAAAAGCAGCAGCGTCAACTAAGGATTTCGCGACATTAGCAAAAAAGATTTCAGAGGGCAAAGAAGCCGAAAAAGGAGGTCTTTTAGGGGATCTATTTGTAAAAGATTTAAAAGAACCTATCAAGAAAGCTGTTATTTCACTTAAGGAAGGAGAGGTGAGCCCTGTAATTGAAACAGACGAGGGTTTCCATATCATAAAGCTTGAAAAGATCTTAGAAGGAACTCCTATTCCTTTAGAAGGAGTTAGAAAGAAAATAATAGATAGATTAAAAAAAGAAAAAGCAAACGAGATCGCAGCAAGAAGAGCTGATGATGCTCAATATGAAATAGCAAGGGATGGCAATATGGAAGGGTTTGCAAAGAAACATAATCTAAAACTTTATATAACCAAATTTTTCTCTAAGGACGAAAAAATTAAAGGTATAGATAATGATGAACTTATCAAAGAAAAAGCCTTTGCCCTTAAAAAAGGAGAGGTTTCTGATATGATAGAGTTAAATGATGGTTATTATATAATCAAGATTAAAGAGTATAAGCCTTCTCGGATACCTAAATTCTATGAAGTAGAAGAAAAAGTGGCTCAAAAAACAAAAGAGAAAAAGGCTAAAGATATGGCAAAAAAGAAAGCAGAAGAGATCCTTTCTATTATAAAGAAAGGCAAATCCTTATCAGAAGTAGCAAAAAAGGAAGGGTTAACAATTAAGGAAAGCGGTCCTTTTTATAGATTCTCCCCTTTTGTTCCAAAGATTGGGTTCTTAGAAGATGCAGCACAGCAGTTTATAAATGTAACAAAAAAATCACCTGTAGTTCCAAATGTTCTATCAACAGGTGGTAAATACTATGTTGCTTATGCAAAAGAGTTTATTTCACCAACTCAAAAAGAGTGGCAAAAAGAAAAGGATAAGGTAATACGATTTATTCAACTTGCCAAGGCTGAAGAAATTTATAACAAATGGCTTGATGATACAAAGAAAAATGCCAAAATCGAGCTAAATGAAGATTTCTTAAAGCCTTATCTATCCCGTTAAAGGGAAATTAAAATATATAAAGCAACAGATAATGATATAAAATTAATTGAAAAATATATTACTGAATTTAAATTAGAGCCAAAAAACCTTAAAAAAGAACAATTTATTGTTGCCAAATATCAAAATAAATTAGTTGGTTTTGGTAGATTAAAACCTTATTCTGATTGTACGGAAATAAGCGCAGTTGGTGTTGTTCCAAAATACAGAAACAGAGGGATTGGCAAAAGGATAATAAATGAGTTGATTAGCATTGGTCCTAAAAAGATCTATATCACTACTGATATACCAGAATATTTTTACAGATTTGGATTTAAAAGAGTAGATAAATCTCCAGATTCAATTACTAAAAAATGCGCAAGATGTATAACAATCCGTAACAATATTGTTGTATTAAAATTAATTAATCCGCAGTGAAAAACAGAGTAATTAGGTTTAGGCTGACTTTTCAGAGATGTTTAATGCTTCTAATAAGTAAAACCTTATTCCTAATCTGAAAACAAAAAAGAAAGGTTAAGCTTTTCCTTTTTGCCAATAGCAAAAAGAAGACCTACGGCTCCTGTCATCATATTATCACCTATTGGTGAGCCAAAATGAATTTTTAGATCAATATCTTTTATTATATCTCTTTTTGGGCCTGTTGCTATTATTGCTTCAACATTTTCAAATCCTACTAATTTTCTAATAAATGCCCCATGCCCACCTTCCTCTACAACCTTTTTATGAATTAGCTTACCATCCGCCAAAGCCTTAACATAAGATGAGATAATAGAAGAGTTTATCCCTTTTGTATGATATTCAAAAAACCCTGCCACCTCTCCTTTTATAAGAGTAGCCCCAAGTGTATGAGACGTTGCTATATCAAGAACAACCACAATATCTTTTACCATTGAGAGATCATCTAAATAAGCACCAGTGATTGCTGCCATACCTGTATCCATTATATAAATAGATGAAGGATTAAGTTTCTTAACGCTTTTTACCACTGCTTTCATTCTGGTGAGATAAGCAGGGATTTCATTATCATTAAATATAAAAGTCCAAGGATAAGGATTATTAGACAAACTTTTTTTAAAGATTTCATGTCTAAAATCAATTGCTGATAATCCCTTTGGTGGCCTCCCATGATCCTGAACAGCAACGCCTATTATATCAACAAAAGGCTCAACCCCAATGGTTTCTAAAATAGCATATATTCTTTCTGGATCGATATCTTTTGTTTCAAAATAGTCCCATTCTTTTTTATTCAGCTCTTTTAAATTTTCATTATCATCAACAATCCTTACCCCATAGGATTTTACACGTGAAAGATCGCTATGAATAGTAAAAGCAGCAGATTTTGTAATAACAACCTTTTTTTCTTTTGCTTTTTCTTTTATAGCATTCGCAATTGCACCCCCTCCCATTTCAACTCCTGTAATAACTATATCCTTTTGAGAAGAAAGAATTTTCTCTGCTAAAAACATGGTTGGTGATTTTGCAACCAATTTATATAAAAGTTTTTTTTCAGTATCCACCCATAATATATCCATTGTGCCAGCCCCAACATCAATGGTTAAAATCCTTGCCATAGCTTCCTCCTTTTTTCAGATAGTATTCTTAAATAACATCTAAGATAATGAAAATCAATTATCAAAAATTTTATTAAAATGTTTCATTTTCCCATTACCTTTAATCTTATTAACCTAACTATACCACCATCTGCTTGATCTTTTACTAACAAATTTATTTTTTTATTGACATAATCACAAGTTAAATATATATATTATAAATATTCAAGATATAAATATAAAGATCGGTCAAAAAAATGTCTATCAAAAAATCTCAAGAATATATGATATTAGGGCTTTTGTTCAATGGGCCTATGTATGGTTATGAAGTCCATCATTATTTTAAAACAAAACTTGATCGGCTTTTATACACAGGAATAAGTCAGGTTTATGCCCTTCTAAAAGGACTTGAGAAAAAAGATATGGTGAGATGTAAGACAGAGATTCAAGAAAATAGACCTCCTAAAAAGATATATTCTATTACTCCTCATGGTAAAAATTCATTAATAAAATGGCTTAGAACCCCTGTAAAAAATATACGAGATCTAAGGGTTGAGTTTTTATCAAAGCTCTTTTTAATAAAGGAAACAAAAATATATAAGGTTTATGAACTTATAGACCAAGAGATCGAGTTGCTTGAAAAAAAGTCTGATAAAATAAAAAAAGTTGAAATAGCCTCAAAGAATGATTTTGAACATCTTGTGCTTAAATTTAGGCTATCGCAGATTGATGCTGCTATTAATTGGCTAAAAGAATCTGAAAAATATTTAAAAGGAGTTAGCCAATAATGAAAAAATTTAAAAAAAGAATTTTTTTCTTGTTATCGATTTTTCTTTTTTCCTTAGTTTTGTTCTTATATATAAATAACAATATCTTATTAGCTAAAGAAAACCCTAGAATGCCTAAAATAGGTATGGCAGTTGAATTCAATGACCATGCTGCTTGTGCGTATGTGGCAAAATATAAAGGTTGGTTTAAAAAAGCAGGTTTAAATATAAAAAGTTTTGAAAGCTATATTACAGGCGTTGCTCTTGCATCTGCTTTAGTAAGAGGTGATATTCAGGTTGCCTACATTTGCCTTGCGCCAGCAATAAATGCATATGGAAATGGCAAGGTGAAAATAAAGATCGTCTCTGGCACACATCTTTATGGCTATGGGCTTGTAGTAAATCAAGCAAAAATAAATTCATTAAAAGATCTTGAAGATCCTCATATAAAGGTAGCTTGCGTGCGTGAAGGGTCTCAATGCGATCTCTTTATGAATCTGCTTTTTAAAAAAGAATCCATCAGTAAAAAGCTTATATTAAAAAAGATCATGAGGATGAATCCTCCTCATCAGATCATATTAATAAAAGCAAAAAGAATAGACGCTGCATTTTTGCCAGAACATTATGCAAGTTTAGCAGAAAGACTAAATTTTAAGATGATCTATACAGCAAAGGATCTATGGCAAGGATTCCCTGGAAGCGTTATAGTGGTAAAGAATGAACTAATCAAAAACCATCCTGAAATAGTAAAAACGATTGTAAACATATCAAAAAAGGCTACAAGATGGATCAATAATCATCCTGAGGAGGCAGTCCAAATCATTAAAAAAGAGCTTACCATATCTGGGGAAAAGATATTTCCATCTAAACTCTCTAAGATCACATTATCCCTTGTTATAAAAAAAGAAGATATAGATAGATCCATGAAAAGGCTTGTCTACACCAATTATGTTGACCCAGCTATGGTGCAAAAAGTGATCAACAAGATGGCAGAGATAGGTTATCTAAAAAGTGGATTTGATGCAAAAGATATTCTTGATCTAAGTTTTTAAAATATGAGTGATTCAAAAATAAAATTCCCAAAAGGATTGATTCCTATTATTATCTTCCTTTTCACCTGGGAGATAGCTGCTCGCTATTTTGCCATTTTCAATAAAGCTTTCTTCCCTCCTCCATCTTCGGTTACAATAGAATTCTATCACTTGATAAAAAATGGGATTTTAGCAGAGAATTTTGTAAGCAGTTTAAAAAGGGTGATCATTGGTTTTGTTTCTGGCTCTTTGGTTGGTATAGGAATGGGAATAATAATGGGATATAATGAACAAATAAATAAGACCTTTCATCCTATTTTCTCTTTATTTTATCCTATCCCAGCTTTAGGATGGCTTCCAATCCTTATGCTATGGATAGGTATAAGCGATCTTTTGCCAATTACGATCATCTTTATCTGTTCCTTTTTTCCTGTGCTTTATAATACCATTACAGGTATAAGAAATGTTCCATCTGAAGTTATCAATGTGGCAAGAACCCTTGGAGCTTCTGAGAAAAGAATACTCTTTACTGTGATATTACCTCTTGCAATTCCGAATATATTTACTGGTTTAAGATTAGAAGC
>JAFDIG010000343.1 GCA_019308145.1 Deltaproteobacteria bacterium
TATCCGCGTCAGCTTACATTGAATACAGGAGGGGAACAAGCTTATTTATTTGTGCATGATCAGGATAGTCATAGTGCAAAGTGGCTGGGAGAGTATGGCGAGGAAAACAAAAAAATATATGCTGATTTCCACGGAGTACGGAGGTTAGTGAGCCAAGGAAAAATCATGCCTCATCAAACTAATTATCGCTGGCTTTTTAAAAATAGTCACTTAATTGATGGCTATATCTATCTAAGATACCAAAATACTATGGATAGTAAATTGCTGGGGTACCACAATGAAATGTATAATATGGAAGATTATAAAGATATATTGAATAAAAAAGATAAGATTTATGATAATAAATGTTCAAAGGTATTTATTTCAATCCATCTCTCCCTTTTTACCATCACACCAACAACAAGGCTACTTAAACCGTAGCTGAACATCCATGCATATCCAACACCAACAATCCCAAATTTTAACAGAACATAGCTTGAGCTAAGAAGTAAAACGAATATCAAAGCACTCAAGAAAATCAAAGTTTTTATATCCTTCTGTACCTTCTTAATCGAGAAGTAAACCTTGCATATGGCAACAAAGAAACTTGATAGAACCATAATTCTCAAAAGATTAAGTCCTGCGATTGCATAACTTTTCCCAATGAGACTTAATATGGTTCCACCAAGGAAATAAACAATTGTAACAGCAGGAATTAACAGCGAGAATATGGCAAATAAAGATTTTAAAGTAGTCTTTTTCAAAGCTTCTCCGTGACTTCCTTCAACAAATAACGAAATACTCACAGCACTTGGGACAGTAAATAGCAGAGAGGCAATTGCGAATGCTATGTAATAATGCGCTGTTTCTTCAGCCCCCAGAGTATTTAAAACCATTATTGGTAAAATCATATTTGGAGCTGCTGTAAGTAGTCCAACAATGTAATTTCCTGCTGAAAAATGAAAAGCATCGTTTAAAAATTTTCTGTCTAGGCCTACGGGCTTAACTCCTGATTTAATAAGAAGAAAGAGAGAAAATATAAGAACAAGAATAAAAGATATACCTACAGAGCTAAATATTCCAAATGCTCCGAAAAATATGAGTGGTAAAAGAAAGACAATTCTTGAGCCCGCTAAAAGATTTTGAAAAAAGTAATACTCAGCTTTTCTTAAGGCAACTAAGGATGTAACAGTTAAGGATGTCATAGAATTTACTGCAAGAAATAGAAGATAAATAAAAGCATATTTTTTCACTATAGTAAGTTCTGGTGACCATATATTAACCCCTGCAATGAATATCAATCCAAATAAAACAGCAAAAAAAGTTGTGATTATCGCTGATGTGCTAAATACTTTACTTTTATCTTTTTCTGGAAAAAATCTTATTATGGATTGGTTGAGACCAAATCTGGAGAGTAAAATTAATAACGATAAAGAAGAAATCAAAGCAGTAGCAATTCCAACATCTTCTTTCGGATAAAGTTTCGCAGCAAGCATCCAGAAGATGAAGCCGAAGGCGGCGGCTGAGACAGAGGAGAGCATTATGAAAAAAGAATTTTTGTATAAGGGATCCTTAATAAGTCGTTTGAATATGGTCATAGTGGGCTCCAAGGCGAAGGGCATAGGGCTAAAGGCATAAGGGGCAAAGGGCCAAAGGCGGAAGGTTTGATAGCATGCCCGAAATCTCTGTCCACCTCTTTTCTATTTCCTTAAAAATGCCATTGTCTATATAGCCTATTTCAAAAGCAATCGTTGCCTGTGTCAAAACTTCAGCGGATGACCCTTTTGCAATATAGAAAAATCTTATAGATTCTTTATTTGATTGTCGTTCATCACCTTCTGCAATGTTACTCGGGATAGATACAGCTGCTCTTCTAATTTGATCTCTTAGACTATAGTCCTTTGTGAAGCTACCAATGTTTGTTATTCGATAGATGTAAACAGCAAAATCCTTACTCTTCTGCCAAACCTTTAGCTCTTTGAACCCACCCTTGCCCATCGCTCCCTCTTTTGTTTGTTTCCCTTAGCTTTTTGCCTTATGCCTCTCGCCCTTTACCCTTATTGTAGACATTAGCATACCTAATATTGCATAGAAATGCAAGACAAAAATATGTTCAAGAAGAAGTTCAATGTTCAAGGTTCAATGTTCAATGTTGAACCCACCAATAAACCCATTAAAACATAAAAATGCAAAGCATTTGCGGGGACGACGGATAAATTCGCGTCAAATAAGCCGTGGACTAATATGGATAAGATGCCGGCTAAGGTTCCGATGATTACAGCTCTGTTAAAATAAGTAAGTCGAGCAAGGTCGACCACTCCAGATTTTTTATCAGAGCGATGACAAGCAAGCTAGTCCACTACAGGTTCTTTGTTAGAGTGAGAGGATGATTTTAAAGCTTTAAACGCTTTCCCCAAGGCGGCTATTAAAAAAAGAAAAAATGCGGCCAGGCCAATGAGTCCCATT
>JAFDIG010000035.1 GCA_019308145.1 Deltaproteobacteria bacterium
TTAATCTTGGGCTTTCTGGATTTATAAAAGGAGAGGTTGATCTTGTTATAGCAGGAATAAACAAAGGGCCTAATCTTGGAGAAGATACAGAATATTCTGGTACGGTTTCTGCTGCTAAAGAAGCAACATTATTAGGGGTAAAATCTTTTGCTATTTCTCTTACAGCAAGAAATACTTTTTTCTTTTCTACTGCTTCTTTTGTTGCAAAGGAAATCGCAAAGATCATATTAGAGAA
Organism: Deltaproteobacteria bacterium; assembly: GCA_019308145.1. GTDB lineage: Bacteria > Desulfobacterota > JAFDIG01 > JAFDIG01 > JAFDIG01 > JAFDIG01. The sequence goes on from JAFDIG010000035.1 coordinate 236, forward strand.
AGGGTTACCTGAAAATACTTTTTTAAATATTAATGTACCAAATATTCCTTTGGATGAAGTGAAATCTTATCAGATAACATCGTTAGGTAAAAGGGATTATAAAAGTCAGCTTGTTCAAAAAAGAGATCCAAGGGGAAAACTTTATTATTGGCTCGGCGGAGATGGAGACCGTTTTCAACTTATCAACGGAACAGATTTTTTTGCTATAAAAAATGGTCATATTTCTATAACTCCTTTAATTATAGATAGAACTAATTATAATGTGATGGAAAAATTAAAGATATTAATCCCTGAAAAAGTAAAAGTCAGTTTTTAAAGAAGGGAGAGAAAAATATGAAACTCTTAGAAAAAGTAGCAATTATTACAGGCTCAGGAAGAGGAATGGGAAAAGAGTATGCTTTAGCTTTCGCAAAAGAAGGGGCGAAAATTGTTGTTAATGATACAGATGATATAAGTATATCAAGCACAATAGAAAAAATTAAAGAAATAGGAGGTGAAGCAATTGGTGTAGTTTGTGATGTAAGTAAATCTGATTCAGTAAAAGATATGGTTTCTAAGGCTTCTGAAAGATTTGGAAGGATTGATATACTTGTAAACAATGCAGGGATCAATCCTTTTATCGTTCCTGCGGAGAAGATAAATGAAGAGGGCTGGGACAGAGTAATGGACGTAAACCTTAAAGGGGTTTTTTTATGCTGTAAGGAAGTTGGGAAGATAATGATTAAACAAAAATCAGGAACTATTGTTAATATCTCCTCGCAGGTAGCTCTTTTTGGAGAATATGGTTTCCTACCATATGCAGTAAGTAAAGCTGGTGTTATTACAATAACCAGAAATCTTGCTTATGAATGGGCAAGATATAATATCAGGGTAAATAGTATAGCACCAGGTTTTATTGCTGGTGGGATGAATGAACCTATCTTAAAAAAAGAAAAGATTGTTGAAGGTTTAGCAACAAGGGTGCCTATGAAAAGATTTGCGAGCCCTAAGGAAATTGCAAATGTTGTGTTATTTTTAGTATCCGATGATTCAAGTTATATCAACGGCGAGACAATCGTAATAGATGGGGGTATGACTGGGTTTTACCCTGTTTCTTTTCTTGATCTTATAAAAAAATAGAAGAGGAGGAGAAAAATGAAGACAACATTGAGTATTATCAAAGCAGATATTGGTTCTGTTGGTGGCCATATAAAGCCAAGTAAAAGTTTAATCGAAAGGGTTAAAGAATATATAGAAACTCAAGGTGGTGGAATAGTAATCGATTTTTACATAAGCTCAACAGGGGATGATATAGCAATATTGTTTAGCCACACTCAAGGGGTTGGTTCTGAAAAAATTCATAAACTTGCTTGGGATGCGTTCTTAGCAGGTACAGAGGTAGCAAAAGAACAAGGGCTTTATGGGGCAGGACAGGATCTTCTAAAAGATTCCTTTTCAGGTAATGTAAGAGGTATGGGACCAGCAGTGGCTGAAATAGAATTTGAAGAACGTCCTAATGAACCATTTTTAATGTTTGCAGCAGATAAAACAGACCCAGGTGCTTATAATCTACCCCTATTTTTGGCTTTTGCTGATCCTATGTACTGTGCAGGTTTAATTCTTTCACCTTCTATGGCAAAAGGTTTTACTTTTACCATTATGGATGTAGCTTATACAGAAGGAGATAGGATAATAGAATTAAATGCCCCTGAGGAGCTTTATGATATAGCAGCTCTTCTTAGAGATAACCAGCGATTTGTTATAGAGTCAATCCGTTCACGTAGTACAGGTGAAATCGCGGTAGCAGTAAGCACAACAAGACTCCATAATATTGCAGGAAAATATACGGGAAAAGATGATCCTGTAATGTTAGCAAGAGTCCAGGGCGCTTTTCCTGCAACTGGTGAGGTTCTCGCTCCCTATAATATTGGTCATTATGTTGCTGGATTTATGAGGGGTTCTCATACTGGTCCTCTTATGCCTGTGCGGCTTAACTCTGCTATAAGCTTTTTTGATGGTCCTCCTGTTGTAAGTTGTGCTGCTTTTTGTGTTCATAATGGGAAATTAACTGAACCAGTTGATGCATTTGACCATCCTTATTGGGATTGGGTAAGAGACAATGTTGCAAGAAAAGCAACGGATATGAGACAGCAAGGCTTTTCAGGAGCAGCTATGCTTCCATATTCCGAGCTTGAATATGGTGGAATCGTCGAAAAATTAAAGGTTTTGGATAAAAGATTTAATGTTAGATAAAGGAGAATAAGGTTTGTGACCAAAAAGGTATATATTAAAACCTTTGGTTGCCAAATGAATGAATACGATACTTTAAGAATTTTCTCTATATTAAGGAGGATGAGATATGAAAAAGTGGTTGAACCTGCTGATGCGGATCTCATCCTCCTCAATAGTTGTAGTGTACGCCAAAAGGCTGAACAAAAGCTATATAGTTTGATAGGTCGGTTAGCAAGATTTAAAAAAAAGAAAAAACGATTAATCATTGGAGTCGGAGGTTGTGTTGGACAACAAGAAGGCTCTTTAATGTTTAATAAATCCCCTTATATAGATTTTGTTTTTGGTCCTCATACTATAGATAAAATTCCAGAATTATTAAAAGAAGTAGAAGAAAATCATAAAAAAAAGGCTTTTATTCTCGATAAGTCAGATCCGAGTTGTTTAGAAATCACTCCTTTTCCTGAACTAATTGAAGGGATAAAGGCTTATGTTACCATAATGCAAGGATGTGATAATTTTTGTTCTTATTGTATTGTGCCTTATGTAAGGGGTAGGGAGGTTAGCCGGCCAAGTAAACTTATTATAAAGCAAATAAAAGAACTGGTAGAAAAAGGGATAAAAGAGGTTATTTTATTAGGGCAAAATGTAAATAGTTATGGGTTAAAGGACAATAATGAATTGACTTTTCCTCAACTTTTATATAAAGTTAATAATATAGAAGGATTAAAAAGGATTCGCTTTATTACATCGCATCCAAAGGATCTTTCTGAGGATTTAATAATGGCTTTTAAAGATTTAGAAAAGTTATGTGAACATATACATCTTCCATTTCAGTCAGGTTCAAATAGAATTCTTAAACTTATGAATCGTGGATATACCCGTGAAGAGTATCTCGATAAAATTGAAAGGTTAAAAGAACTAAAACCTGATATATCATTTTCTGCGGATGTAATAGTAGGTTTTCCTGGGGAAAGTGAGGAAGATTTTTCTCAAACCTTAGATCTAATTCAAAGGGTTCAATTTGATCAACTCTATTCCTTTCAATATTCCCCTCGTAAGGGAACAAAAGCAGCTCTTTTACCAGATGAAGTGGATCCTCAAACAAAAAATAAGAGATTGCAAATACTCCAAGCCATGCAGCGTAAAATTTCTATACAAAAAAATATAGAAAAAGAAGGAAAAGTTGTTGAGGTTTTAGTGGAAGGCAGAAGTAAGAATGATATTAATGAGTTAACTGGAAGAACCAGAGGAAATAAAATCGTTAACTTTCCAGGAAAGATAGAATGGATTGGGTCTATAAAAAAGGTAAAAATAACAAAAGGTTATGCCAATTCCTTAAGAGGGGTTTTGGTATAATCTGATAAAAGGAGAGAATATGTTTATTGAAATGAAAGTTTCTGGTTTAACAATTGATCCTTTTACTAATTCTCCAATCTTATTGCTTAAAGACCTGGAAGAAAAAGAGGTATTACCTATCTGGATAGGATTGTTAGAGGCAGGGGCTATCGCAATGGAACTTGACAATATTCAGTTTTCAAGGCCAATGACTCATGATTTGCTAAAAAATATCCTTAACTCGTTGGATGTAAAGGTTGAGAAAATCGAGGTAAATGATTTGAGAAATAATACTTTTTTTGCGACGATCCACTTGATTTATAAAGGCAATGAGCTGCTTATTGATTCCAGACCAAGCGATGCTATTGCTCTTGCTCTTAGGACAAAATCTCCAATCTATGTTTCTGAAGAAGTATTGCTAAAATCTAAGAAGGTAGAATTGGACAAAAAGGAAGAAGGCGAAAGCAAAGAAGATGCCAAAAAATGGGAAGAGATCCTTGAGAAACTGAATCCAGAGGATTTTGGAAAATATAAGATGTGAAAACACTTTTTTTTTATTATAAACCGATTAAATAATAAAGATTTTGTTTCTCTTTAAGCCTAAATAGTCAAAAGCTTAAGGAAAGAAAATTTTTTCTTTTAGTTTTTATTTATATTTTTTTGTCAAAAAGTGGTTGACGAATTTATTATTACTATTGATGGTCCTTGTGGTGCTGGAAAAAGCACAACTGCTAAGTTATTAGCAGAAAGACTTGGTTTTATATATTTAGATACTGGTGCTATGTATAGGGCGGTTAGCTTAAAATTAGATCAATTAGGAATAGATCTTTTAGATGATAAAATGATAAAAGAGATATTAGAGAATACTGATATAACCTTTGAACAAACAGAAAAAGGAAATAGAATCTTTTTAGATGGAAAAGATGTTAGTGATGATATACGTACCTCTCGAATTGATATGTTAGCATCATTAATATCTCAGAAAAAGATTGTAAGAGATGCTTTAGTTAAGACACAAAGAAAATTTGGGCATGGCAAAAGAATAGTAGTTGAAGGAAGAGATGCTGGTACAATAATTTTCCCTAATGCGCAATTAAAATTTTTTCTTACCGCTTCCCTTTTGGAACGTACCAAGAGAAGATATCGTGAAAGAAAAGAAAAAGGCGAGGATGTTTCCTTTTCAGATATTTTAGAAGAGATAAAAAGAAGAGATGAAATGGATACAAAAAGGGATTTAGCACCTTTAAAGCCAGCTGATGGGGCTATTAATGTTGACTCAACTACTCTTACTATTAATGATGTAATTTCTTTTATGGAAAGCATTTATAAAAAGAAAAGGCAGCAATAAAATTTTTATTTATGAAATTTTGCTATAATAATAATAATTTATTAAGCTTTGCATATAAAATATGAATGTTTTATCTTAAATTTAAAAAATTAAATTTAAAATAATTGTATTGTGATTAAGATTATGATATTTATATAATATTAATTATTTTTAGGGGGGTAATATTTTAATGAAAAATGATAATTCCAACGATCACCTTACAACACAGACAAAGGGGGAGGAAAAAACAAAGACAGAGCCATCAGCAGGGTTAGATGAAAGAGAAAATTTTGAAGAGCTTTTTGAGAAAAGTTTGGAAGAAAGGGAAATAGAGGAAGGTGAAATTTTAGATGGAACAGTTGTTGAAATTAGAAGTGATTATGTAATGATCGATGTTGGTTATAAATCTGAAGGTGAGGTGCCAATTTCACAATTTCTTGATCAAAACGGGAATATTACCGTAAAAGAAGGGGATAAGGTAGCAGTTTATCTGGAAAGAAGAGAAGATGAAGAAGGTATAATTGTTTTATCAAAAGAAAAAGCAGACAAGATGCGGGTATGGGATGAGATAAACAAAGCATACAATGAAAACCAAGTTATAGAAGGAACAGTTGTTAATAAGATTAAAGGTGGTTTTACAGTTGATATTGGAGGGATAAAGGCTTTTCTTCCTGGTTCTCAAGTAGCTTTGAGACCTGTTCGAAATTTAGATAAGGTTATTGGGAAAAAATTTAATTTTAAGGTCTTAAAGTTTAATAAAAAAAGAGAGAATATAGTTGTATCACATCGAGCTTTTTTAGAGGAGGAAAGAAATAAATTAAGGGAAAGAACACTAAAAAATATAAAGGAAGGAGCAATATTAAAGGGTAAGGTTAAAAATATTACTGATTATGGTGCGTTTATTGATTTAGGTGGCATTGATGGATTGTTACATATAACAGATATCTCTTGGGGGCGAATAAATCATCCAACTGAACTTCTTTCTGTGGGTGATGAAATAGAAGTTAAGGTTTTAAATTTTGATCCAAATGCTAATAAGGTTTCATTAGGCTTAAAGCAGACTACCCCTAACCCGTGGGATAGTGTTGAGGAAAAATACAAAGTTGGTACCCAAGTTAATGGTAAGATTGTATCTATTACCGATTATGGAGTATTTGTGGAACTTGAAAAGGGTGTAGAGGGGTTGGTTCATATCTCAGAAATGACATGGAATAAAAAGATAAAACATCCTTCAAAGTTAGTAAATTTAGGAGATATAGTAAAAGTTGTTGTTCTTGATCTAAATCTTGAAAAAAAGAGAATCTCTCTTGGGATGAAACAGATTGAGCCTAATCCTTGGTCTATTGTTGAAGAAAAGTATCCAGTAGGAACAAAGATTATAGGACAAATAAGAACAGTTACAGATTTTGGGGTTTTTGTTGGCGTAGAAGAAGGCATTGATGGTTTGATTCATACCTCAGAAATGTCTTGGACAAAAAAGATAAAAAATCCACAAGAGATCTTTAAAAAAGGACAAGAGATAGAAGCTATTGTACTAAAAATAGATAAGGAAAATGAAAGATTTTCTCTTGGGATAAAGCAATTAAAACCTGATCCATGGGAAACCATCCCAGATAAATATCCTGTCGGCACTTTAGTAACTGGAAAAGTTACAAGCGTTACAGATTTTGGCGCGTTCCTTGAGATAGAGGATGAAATTGAGGGGCTAATCCATGTATCAGAAATTGGAGATGGAAAAGAAAAGGTTGTTAAGCCATCTGATGTAATTTCTGTTGGGGATGAGCTAAAAGCAGTTGTTATTAACGTGGATCCAAAAGAGAGAAAACTTTCTCTTTCAGTAAAAAAGGCTAAAGAGATGGCTGAAAGGGCAGAAATAGAAAAGTATATGAACTATCAATCTTCTATCACTTCTAATGTTGGAGAGATCCTTAAAGAGGAGATAAACCAAAAGAATGGAGTTAAATTAAAAGAACAATAAACTTTTTGTATAACCCGCCTTTTTAGGCGGGTTTTTTCATTGAAAATGGTTCCTCATGGTGATATATTTAATTTATCCATACTAAAGAAAGAACGAATTAATTAGTCCGTGCTGAAAACCTGTTTTAGATTTAATTAAATTAAATAAAAGGAGAGAAAAAATGAGAAAAGTCTATGTTGATAATAATGCAACAACTCGTGTTGCACCTGAGGTTGTTGAGGAGATGCTTCCTTTTTTCTCTCAAGATTATGGTAATCCCTCAAGTATCCATTTTTTTGGTGGAAAAGTAGCACAAAAAATGGCTGAAGCAAGAGAAAAGGTTGCTGCTCTTTTAGGCGCAGAACCAACTGAAATCATTTTTACCAGTTGCGGTACTGAAAGTGATAATGCAGCGATTTTTTCTGCTTTAGAAAATTATCCCAACAAAAAACAGATTGTAACCACTAATGTTGAACATCATGCTATATTAAATTTTTGTAAGTACCTTAAAGAAAAAGGTTATTTAGTTACTGAACTCTCAGTAGACCAAGATGGGCAGATAGATCTTGATGAATTGCGTGATTCAATTACTGATGACACTGCCATTGTCAGCATAATGTATGCTAATAATGAAACAGGCGTTATTTTCCCTATTGATGAGATTGAAAAGATAGTAAAAGAAAAAGGTGTTTTATTCCATACTGATGCAGTCCAAGCTGTTGGTAAAGTTCCAATAGATCTCTCAAAAAGAAATATCGATATGCTTTCTCTATCAGGTCATAAACTACATGCACCAAAAGGGATAGGAGTTCTTTACATTAAAAAAGGTACAAAATTTTCACCTTTTATTATTGGAGGTGAACAAGAGTTTGGCAAAAGAGGAGGGACAGAAAATGTTCCATATATAATTGGCCTTGGGAAAGCATGTGAAATAGCATCTAAAGATTTAGAAAAAGAGATAACACGCATAAAAGCAATGAGAGATAGATTAGAAAAAGAATTGACAGAGAAGATTCCTGATATTGTTATAAATGGTGGCAGGTCAAACCGCCTTCCAAATACACTTAATATAGGATTTAAATATGTAGAAGGGGAAGCGATCTTGCTCCATTTGAGCAATGTAGGTATAGCCGTTTCCACTGGTTCTGCTTGTTCTTCTGGAAGTGAAGAGCCTTCACATGTACTTAAAGCAATGGGTGTTCCTGCCTCAGCTATCCATGGCTCTATTAGATTTAGTTTGAGCAGGTATAATAATGAAGAAGATATTGATTATATCATTGAAAAACTCCCACCAATCATAGAAAAATTAAGAGAGATTTCACCTTTTAGTAAAACCACAATGATTAATACAAAATGAAAAGAATCTATCCATCCCGACCTATTATTGGTGTAGGTGGGGTAATAATTAAAGATAATAATATTGTTTTAATTAAAAGAGGCACTCCGCCTGGGTATGGGAAATGGTCAATTCCTGGTGGTGTGGTAAGGTGGGGGGAATCCCTTAATTTAGCACTTATTAGGGAGATTAAAGAAGAAATTGGCATTAAGATAAAAGTAGAAGAAATTATTGATGTAGTAGATCGAATATATCTGGATAAAAAAAGGTACATAAAATATCATTATATAGTTGTAGACTATCTTTGTTTTGCTAAAAATGGGAAACTTCTTCCAGCATCCGATGTTTTAGAGGCTAATTGGGTGCCGATTTCTGAATTACCTTATTTTAAGATCCCTTTAAAGGCAAAAGCAATCATAAAAAAAGCAAAGGAAATGTATGAGACAATTAGTTTCTCTAATAAGATGTCCTGATTATGATTATAAAAGTGTAAAAAGAGCTGTTAGAGATTCTATTGAGCTCTTAGGCGGTCTAAATAGTATAATTCAAGGAGGAGAAAAAGTATTACTAAAGCCAAATCTTTTATCCCCCAAAACAGTTGAAAAAGCTGTTACTACACATCCAATGGTAGTAAAAGCAATAGGTGAATTGGTAAAAGAAGCAGGTGGAAAGCCTTATATTTGGGATAGTCCTTCTATTGGTTCTACAACTTGGGTTGCAAAGAAGAGCGGAATAAGTCAAATTGCAGATGAAATTAATATCCCTGTTTTAGAAGACAAAGAAATTGTAACACTTAATGCCCCAAAAGATTTCATCTTTACATCTTTTGAGATCGCAAAAAATGTTTTAGATGCTGATTTAATCATCAATATACCTAAGTTAAAGACTCACTCTATGATGACGTTAACACTTGCTGTTAAAAATCTATTTGGGGTAATTCCTGGTTTTAGAAAAGCCCGATGGCACCTTATTGCTGGGAATAAATTTTTTGCTCGGATGCTTATTGAACTCTATCTTTTAGTAAAACCAAAATTAAACATAATAGATGGTATAGTTGGAATGGAAGGAAATGGCCCTGGAAATGGAATCCCCAAAAAAATTGGATTAATAGCTGCATCATTTAATGCTCTTGCATTAGATCGTGTTTTGGTTGAAGTATTGAACTTAGATCCAGAAATAGTGCCTACTTTAAAAGAAGCAAAAAGATCTGATTTAGAAGGATGGGAACTAAATAAAATTGACATTATGGGTTATCCTATTGATTCCGTCAAAACAAAAAGATTTAAACTTCCAGAACATATGGATGTTCAATGGGGTTTGCCAAGACCTATTAAAAGAGTTTTGAAAGATACTGTTACGGTTAGACCATATATTGATCTTAAACTCTGTAAACTTTGTAAAAGTTGTTATGATATTTGTCCTGGTAATGCTATATCTATAATAGATGATAAACCAATTATCGATTATAATGAATGTATACGTTGTTTTTGTTGTCAGGAGGTCTGCCCTGAAGGTGCTGTTAAAATTAAAAAAGGATTATTTTTAAAGATTTTTTCTCATTGAGGTAAGGATGGGTTTTAGTTGTGGAATTATAGGTTTACCAAATGTAGGTAAGTCTACTATATTTAACGCTCTTTCATCTGCAGGCGCAGAAGTGGCTAATTATCCTTTTTGCACGATCGATCCTAATAAAGGTATTGTTGCAGTGCCAGATGAAAGACTTGATAAACTTGCTGAACTAATAAAACCAAAAAAAAAGATTCCTACTACTTTAGAATTTTGGGATGTGGCTGGGTTGGTTAAAGGCGCGAGTAAAGGTGAAGGATTAGGCAATAGATTTTTAGGTCATATCAGAAATGTAGATGCTTTGATTCATGTGGTTAGATGTTTTGAGGATGAAAATATTGCTCATGTAAATGGTCCAGTTAATCCTAAAAATGATGTGGATATTATAAAAACAGAATTGATAATAGCAGATCTTGAAATAATTGAAAAGAGAATAGAGAAACTATCACGACTTAAAAAGGTTGGAGCTAAAGGAACTGATGAAGAGTTGTCATTACTTAAAAAAATTCAGAATATCCTTTATGAAGGGAAAAATCCAAAAGCCCTTCTTAACGGTGATAAGGATCTAAAACAGATAAAAGAACTTAATCTTCTTAGCTTAAAACCTGTTTTGTATGTTGCTAACATAGATGAAAAAGAACTTAAAGAAAAGAAATTTGTTAAAGAAATAAAAGAGATTGCTGATAAAGATGGAACAAAATTGGTTACGATTGTAGGAAAACTTGAAGCAGAAATAGCAGAGTTGCCTTTTGAAGATAGGGATATATTTCTTAAGGAAATGGGAATTATTGAGTCAGGACTTAAACAAATTATTAAGGAAGGATATGCTCTTTTAAGATTAATTACTTTTTATACCACTGTTAACCAACAATTAAGAGCTTGGACAATACCAGAAGGTACACCAGCACCAATTGCTGCTGGAAAGATTCATTCTGATATGGAAAGAGGTTTTATAAAGGCAGAGGTAATAACATTTAATGACTTTATTAAATGTGGATCTGAATTTGCGGCTAAAGAAAAGGGGCTTCTTAAAATTGAAGGAAAGGAATATATAATTAAGGATGGTGATATAATCCATTTTAGATTTAATGTATAAATTTATAAATCTTAATAATTTACTTTAAGTTTTTTTATAACATATTAATATATTAGGCTTTTTAGTCATCAATAACTTTTTCACTTAAACTTTAATAATATCCTTTAGAAACAGGAGTCAGATTATGAAAAAGTTAAATATAGGCCTTATTGGGTGGGGAACTGTTGGAACTGGGATGATTCAAATTATGCAAAAAAACTCTCAGCTTTTAGAGAAACGGTTAGGAGCTCATCTTGTTTTAAAAAAGGTAGCAGATCTTGACCTTTTAAGAAAAAGAGATATATCATTATTACCTGAGATGTTAACAAAAAAAGCTGATGAGGTAATAGATGATCCAGATATTGATATCTTAGTAGAATTAATAGGAGGAATTGAGCCTGCTAAACAATATATTTTAAAGGCTATAAGAAAAGGTAAGCATGTAGTAACTGCTAACAAGGCTCTTTTAGCTATGCATGGAGATGAAATATTTAAAGAAGCGGAAAGTTATGGCGTTGATTTAGGCTTTGAGGCAAGCGTTGGAGGAGGAATACCAGTTATTCGAGTTATAAAAGAAGGTTTATCTTCTAATTCTATGATATCAATATATGGGATATTAAACGGAACCACCAATTATATTTTAACCAAAATGTTAAATGAAAATAAGGATTTTAATGAAGTTTTAGCTGAAGCCCAGAAGCTTGGATATGCAGAAGCCGATCCTTCATTAGACATAGAAGGAATAGATGCAGCACACAAGTTGGCAATTCTTGTTGCTATTTCTTTTGGTAAAAAAATAGATTTTAGCAAAATCGCAATTGAAGGAATAAAAGATATTACTTTACTTGATTGTATGTTTGCAAAAGAGTTTGGATATTGTATTAAACTTCTTGGCATTGCAAAAACAGATGGTAGAGGAGTAATAGAGGTAAGAGTGCATCCTACTTTAATCCCTTTATCCCATTCCTTAGCTTCAGTAGATAATGTGTTTAATGCGATCTACCTTACAGGTGATGCTACAGGACCTATTATGGTTTATGGTAAAGGAGCTGGCATGATGCCCACAGGAAGTGCAGTGGTCAGTGATATAATAGAGATAGGTAGAAATATTATTAGTGGTGCCAAAAAGAGACTTTTGCCCTTAGGTATTGCTAAAAAATGGGTTGAAGAAGCAAAGCTTTTACCTTTTGATGAAATTCAAACCCCTTATTATATTCGTTTTTCAGCAGTTGATAGACCAGGGGTTTTATCTAAAATATCTGGGATATTAGGCAATGAAGATATTAGTATAGCATCGGTGATTCAAAAGGGAAGAGCAGTAGAAGGTATGGTTCCTATTGTTATGCTTACACACGAAGCAAAAGAAAAAAATATAAAAAAAGCTATAGAAAAAATAAATAAGCTTGATATAACTGGCGGAACTAAAGCAACTATTATTCGCATTGAAAATAATCTTAGTTAAAATTTAGATTTTTTTCTTTATATGATAAGATAAAACTTAAAGAGGAGACAAAATGAAATATATCATCTTAATCGGGGATGGCATGGCAGACTATCCTTTAAAAGAGTTAGGTGGAAAAACCCCTCTTATGGTAGCTAAA
>JAFDIG010000036.1 GCA_019308145.1 Deltaproteobacteria bacterium
TTGAATCTATAATTATTTAATTTTTTCTTGATAATAGCTTCATCAAAACGAGGTGGTCTTTTGTTTTTACCCTTTGATAAAAAAGGATGATGGCAAGCAAGTAAAAAGAGTATAAAAAATATGATTAGAAAATTAAGATACCTCAAGGCAATTGATCAATACCCAGTTTTTTTTTCTTTTTGTCAATGGTTTCATTAATCAAATTGGTTATCTCAAGAGCAACCTCCAAAGCTATTTCCCCTTCTTCTCCTGAGACAACAGGTTTTCGCCTTGTTTTTACACTATTTATAAATGATTTGAGTTCAAGTTCAAGTGAATCACTTTTATTTATCTCTAACTTTTTTGACTTTATCATAGGAAATGGACCAATTGAAATATTTGGAACCTTCTTGGTAACAAATATATTTTGGGTCTCATAATCAATAGATATATAAGCATCTTCTTGAAAGATCCTTATCCTTCTCATGGTTTCCTTTGAAACCCTACTTGCTGTAATATTTGCTACACAGCCATTTTCAAATTCAATCCTTGCGTTTGCAATGTCCACATATGAAGTGATAATTGGAACACCTACTGCGTGAATACTTTTTACCTTTGATCGCGATATACTAAGGATGATATCAATATCATGGATCATAAGGTCTAAAACTACATCAACATCAAGACAACGAGGAGTAAAAGCTGAAAGGCGGTGAGATTCTATAAAAAGAGGTTCTTTTAGTATATCATTAAGAGCGATTATAGCTCCATTGAATCTTTCAAGATGACCTACCTGAAAAATGAGTTTTTTCTCTTTTGCGATTCTGTTAAGGGTTTTCGCTTGCTCTAAAGTAGTAGTCATAGGTTTTTCAACCATAACATCAATATTATGTTCAAAAAGATCCATCGTGATTGGATAGTGTAAAGGGGTAGGAACAACTACACTTACTGCATCTACCACATTAAGTATTTGAGTATAATCAGTATAAAATTGGGTATTAAATTTTTTTGCTACTTCCTTGGCTCTTTCAATCTTAGTATCCACAACAGCAATAAGTTCCACATCTTCCATCTTATGGTATTTTTCAGCATGAAATTTGCCAAGATAACCTACTCCTATAACAGCAACACGTACCTTATTCATCTTTAACGTGTTATACCTCTTTGTGAATTTTTACAAAATTCAACAAAGGTTTTTACTTCTTTTATATTATAATCTTCTGATTCTTCAATCCTTTTAATTGCCTCTTTTAAGAGTAATCCCTCTCTAAAAATAATACGATAACAACGTTTAAGAGCCTCTATGGTTTCAAGGGAAAACTTTTTACGTCTCAGCCCTATTGTATTAATACCATAGAGTTTAGCAGGCAAATCTGATGCCTTAACATAAGGTGGTATATCCTGTCTAACTCCTGTTGCCCCACCAATAAAAGCATGCTCACCAATGCGGGTGAATTGATGGACACCACTTAAAGCACCAACAACTGCACCATCTTCAATGTGGATATGTCCTGCTAAATTTGCTGCATTTGCCAAAATAACTTGGTTGCCTATAAAGCAATCATGAGCTACATGAGCGTAAGACATAATAAAATTATTATTTCCTATCCTTGTAATCCCTCCACCTTCTTCAGTCCCACGATTAAGGGTTACAAACTCCCTGATTACATTATTATCCCCTATTATAAGCTTAGTTTTCCCACCTTTATATTTAAGATCTTGAGGATCCTCCCCAATAGATGCAAATTGCATGATCTTGTTATTTTTTCCTATTTGGGTTTCACCTTTTATTACTACATGAGGTGCAATATATGTATCCTTACCGATCTTAACTTTCCCTTCTATAACCGTGTAAGCTCCTATAACCACACCTTCTTCTATTTCAACATCACTACCTATAATAGCTGTTTTATGAATCTGGTTTTTCTTCATTATCCTTTTTTATTACCTCCATCATTGCCATCAATTCAGCTTCTGCGACGAGATTCCCATCAACAAAGGCTTTGCCTTTAAACTTCCATACCTCTCTTCTTCTCCTCGTTACTTTAAGCTCCATTCTCAATTGATCACCGGGGGTAACAACTTTCCTAAACCTGGCATTATCAATAGCCATAAAATATACTCCAACCCTCTTGGTAGGGAAACCATATAAGGTCTGTATAGCTAATACCCCAGCAGTTTGTGCCATAGCCTCCACAATTAGAACACCTGGCATAACAGGTTGCCCTGGAAAATGACCCTGAAAAAAAGGTTCATTAATAGTTACATTTTTTATACCTGTTATCTTTACACCTGGTTCCATTTCAACGATCCGATCCACCAATAAGAAGGGATAAGCATGTGGAAGAGTCTTCATAATTTGAATGATATCAAGCATAATGCCCCCTTTAAAGAGTCAATTATGATTTTTTAAGTTCTTTCTTAAGTTTTTCTAATTCATTTGAAAGGTTTTCAACCATTTTTTTAATTTCTGGCAGCTGAGCGAAAATCAAAGCGGATTTTATATATTGTGTGCGTGGAATAGGTGGTGAACCAATTACTATACTTCCTGCCTTAATGCTTTTTGCCACTCCAGATTTTGGCCCAACCATTACATTATCACCTATCTCTATATGACCTGCCACCCCAACCTGTCCTGCTAAAATCACATTTTTCCCAACCGTAACACTGCCTGCTATACCAACCTGTGCTACAATAACACTGTTTTCTCCTATTACAACATTATGGGCAATTTGAACAAGATTATCTATCTTAACACCTTTGCCAATTTTAGTTGCTCCCATCGTTGCCCTATCTATGGTGGTGTTAGATCCAATCTCAACATCATCGCCAATCTCTACTATTCCAATTTGGGGTATCTTTTCCCTCCCTTCTTTTGTTGGCGCAAAACCAAAACCATCACTTCCAATAACAACCCCTCCATGAACTATAACCCTATCTCCTAAAATAGAGCCATGATATATAGTTACATTAGGATAAATAAGAGAATCCTTTCCAATAACCACATCAGAACCAATATAAACACCTGGATAAATAATCGTTCTATCCCCTACTTTTGTTCTCTCTCCTATATATACATTAGGATAAATAGAGACATCTTTCCCTATGTGCGCTGATTCACTTACAAAACTTTTAGGTGAAATTCCTTTAGGATGAGAATGTTTAGGAGCAAATAGAGAAAGGGTCTTAGCAAAAGCTAAATAGGGATCTTTTGTTTGAAGCAGTGTTATACCTGCTTCCTCTACATCCTCAGATACAATCACTGCCGAAGCTTTGGTATCTTTTAGAAAAGGTATATATTTTTTATTAGCAATAAAGGAGATCTCTCCTTGAACAGCATCCTTTATAGGTGCAACCCCTTTTATAATGATTTCCTCTTCTCCTTTTATCTTACCTCCTACTTTTTTTGCGATCTCTTTTAAAGGTATCTCCATATTTTATTTTTTACCTGCCTGCTTTTTTTTATAATATTTATTAAGTTCTTTTATAGCCTGATCTGTTATATCAAGTGCTTTTATGCCATAAATAAAGTCTTTTACCTCAAATATGAAAGTGTATCCCTCCCTTTTTGCTATCTCCCTTATCACCTTTAAAGCATCCTTTTGGATCTCACTTATCTTATCTAACTCTTTTGAATGTAATTCATCTTGGGAATCTTGATAGAATCGTTTATAATTTTTTGCCTTAAGTTGATAAAGTTTTTCTTTTTCTCTTAAAGCTTCTGGTGAGAGCACATTTCTTTGCTTATCAATAAGATTTTGGAGTTGATCTATCTCTTTCCGCATTTCCTCTAATTTTTTATTTATCTTATTCATCTCCCTTGTAATCTCTTCTTTAGCCTTAATACCAGGGAGAGATTTTACTACTACTTTCTTAAGATTTACATATCCAAGTTTAATCCCGCCTGCGTTTAGTTGAGTAAAATTAGCAAACAAAAAGGTCAAAAGCAAAAAGAAAAAAATAAATATCTTCTTCTTCATTAAATTCTCTCCTCCTTCTTAATAATGAAAATAAAATATGAGACAATCTCTAAAGATTTTTCTAAAATCAATATCCTTTCATCCTAAAAAAAGGTACCTAATGTAAAATCAATTGTATATCTTGATTCGTCATCCCAAGGATCTAAATTAAATCCCATATCAATCCTCATTGGCCCAAGAGGGGAATACCACCTTAAACCAAAACCAGAAGAATATCTTGGATCACCAATATAGGAAAAATCATCAAAGGCTTTACCAATATCAAAAAAAACAACGCCATAAAGTTCGATTGCTCTTGATAGAGGAAATTGATATTCTAAATTGAGCAATAGCTCCTTTAAGCCTCCTATAACATTACCTCTCTCATCCTCAGGACCTGCCTCTCCCCACTCAAAACCTCTAAGAGATTTTATACCGCCAAGGAAAAAGCGTTCATATATAGGTAGAGATTTCCCACCAAAACTATCTACAATTCCAGCGCTCCCATGAACAAAAAATACAGTCCTTTTTGGCATGGGTATATATACTCCTCCTTCTCCTACTATCCTATAAAAATAGTTATCCCCTGCCAAAAACCCTCCTGCATACTCTCCTGATAAAAGAAATCTCATCCCTCTTGTTGGTTTTAGATAATTATCCCTTGTATCCCATATGAGCTCAGTATATATACTTGATGTATCCCTTGTGCCTTCTTGGTCCTTGATATATATGGATGCATTTTCACTAACATTATTAACTGTATTCCTTCTATACCTATATCTTAAATGCACTCTAAAGTCTCTCCAAATTCTTTTAGTAAAAAATATCTCGCCACCTTTTCTTTCTAAATCATATCTGGTGTATTCATATTGTTTACGATAAAGAGAAATTCCAGAGGAAAGCTCATATCCTAAAAACCAGGGATCTATAAAAGTAACACCATATTGCTTTGTCTTTCCCCCTATTTTGACAGAAGCAGAGGCAAAATATCCTAACCCAAAAAGATTAGCTTTAGAAAGCGAGACTAATGCTGCTCCACCTTCCAATTGACTATAACCAGCCCCAAAGGCAAATTGACCTGTCTTTGCTTCTTCTACATTTACATTAAGATCTATCAAATCACTTGAAGAACCTCTTGGAGTTGAAAATTCCACTTTAGAAAAATATTTTGTATTAATTAAATCCCTTCTGCTTCTTTTCATTGCTGTAGCATTATAGAGATCACCTTCTGCAATATCAAGCTCTCTTCTTATAACTTTATCCCTCGTGGTTTTGTTTCCTGTTATGGTAATCCGTTCATAATAGACCTTCCTGCCTTTCTTTATATCAATTGTTATATCCACTATCTTCCTTTTATCATCTATCTTGATGTCAGGGACAACATCTGCATATGCATATCCCTGATCCGCAAAAAGATCAGTTAGCCGTGCAATATCTGCCTGTAACACAGAGTTATTAAAAATTTTGCCTTTCTTTATCTTCACCTTTTTATAAAGATCTTTTCTTGTGGTTAAAACATCACCTGTTAGCTTAACATTACCAACCTTGTATCTATCCCCTTCCTCAATAGGGATTTTAATAAATATTTTTTTCTTATTTGAACTGAACTTAATAATAGGAGACCCAACTTTAACTCTCAAAAAGCCCTTTGTAAGGTAATATGCCTTTATTCTGTTTAGGTCATCTTTTAGATCTTCATCATTTAGATAACCACTGCCTGTAAACCAAGAAAGTCCGAAGATCCATTTCCTGGTTTTCATTACTCTTCTTAATTCTTTACTTTTTACTCTTTTATTTCCAACGAACTCTACCTTTTTTATTTTTGATTTCTTCTTTTCATCTATAACAAACTCTACTTCTACCTGATTCTCAGGAAGAGGTATGAAATTATAATTAATTTCTGCAAAGTAATACCCTTCATCAGCATATAACTTTTTTATTATATCCACATTTCTTGTTAAGATCTTTTCATCTACAAAATTTGATATAGGAATGCTAAGAGCTGATTTGATCTTTTTTGTTTCGATCTTTTTATTGCCTCTGATCTTTATCCCTTTTACAATCGGCTTTTCAATTACAACAAAGGTAACCTCTTTCCCCTCTTTAGTGCTAAGGAGATCAACCATTACATCTTTAAAACTCCCTATCTTGTATATCCTTTTTACATCTTCTCTTATCTTCTCATCACTAAAAGGTTCACCAACCTTTGTTTTAATAACTTTTAATATTGCTTTTTTGGGTACCCTTTCATTGCCTACAATCAAAATTTTTGTTACTTTTTGAGGAGCAGCAAAAGATAAAAAGGGATAAAATAAAAAATATACCAAAAAAATAGAAAAGAATCTACTTATTATCTTCACGAATCTCTCCATTAATTCATAATAGGAAATTATTTAAAATAGAAATTAAAAAAACTTTTAAAACAACAAATTGAATAACAAAAAAAGTTGGATTTGTAAACAATATTTACAAAGAAACAAGAAATTTATAATTACTCCATGCTGAAAAATGGACTAACTATTCTTCCATCTTTTACATGGATCTGCCTATGAGTTATTTTTGCTAAATCTGGATTATGAGTAACAATAAGCATGGTAATACCTTTTTTTTGATTCAATTCTACAAGGAGTTTATGAATTGTTTCTCCTGTTGAAGTATCTAAATTGCCAGTAGGTTCATCTGCCAAAAGGAGAGGGGGTGATAATACAAGAGCCCTTGCAACCGCAACTCTTTGCAGTTCTCCCCCAGAAAGTTCTGCTGGCTTGTGAGAAAGCCTGTGAGATAAACCAACCTCTGAAAGGATACTTTCTGCCATCTCTTGAGCCTTTTTTTTATTTATTCCATAAATCAATGCCGGCATCATAGTATTTTCAAGTGCATTAAATTCAGGTAAAAGATAATGGAATTGAAATACAAAGCCTATATGGCTGTTTCTAAACCTTGCAAGCTTACGATCATCAAGTTTAAATGGATAAAATCCATTTATACTTATCTCCCCAGATGTCGGTCTTTCTATTGTCCCTATTATATGAAGCAGGGTAGATTTCCCAACACCTGATGGACCTAAAATACCTACCATTTCACCTTGTTTAACAGTAAAAGATATACCTTTAAGAACTTCAATAGGTTTTTCTCTTGTGTTATAATATTTTTTTATATCTATAACCTCAAGCATACAAGAAGATAACTCACTCATACCTAATAGCTTCTGCAGGGTTTAACCTCGATGCTCTCCACGCAGGATATATTGTAGCTAAAAATGTGATAGCAATACCAAAAATTACAATCATTAAAACATCTGAGAACATTACCTGAGATGGCAGCTTGCTTATATAATAAACATCACTTGATAGGATCTTAAAATGAAAAAGATCTTCAATAAAAGAAGTAATTTTATTAAGATTAAAAGCAACTAATAGTCCACTTATCAACCCAAATAATGTTCCGATTACACCAATTATCAATCCTTCAATGATAAAGATCTTCATAATACTTCTGCTTGTTGCACCTATGCTTCTTAATATAGCAATATCTTTTGTTTTTTCCATTACTACCATGATTAGTGTGCTAAGGATATTAAAAGCTGCAACAAGTATAATCAAAGTTAATATGATAAACATTGCCTTTTTTTCAAGCTTTAACGCAGAAAAAAGATTTTTATTCATCTGCATCCAATCTTTTGCAAAAAACTGAGAGCCAATTCTCTCTTTAATATCTGCTGCTACTTTACGAGCATTATAAGCATCCTTTATCTTGATTTCCAAACCTGAAACACTATCACCTATCTCAAAAAATTTTTGAGCTGCTTTTAAAGATATGTAAGCTAAGGATGTATCATATTCATACATCCCTGTTTCAAAAATACCAGTAACTTTAAAACTTTTTGCTTTTGGAGTCATACCCATAGGCCCTAACCTGCCCATTGGCGAAACAACATGTATAATATCACCAATTGTTACATGAAGAATATAAGCAAGCTCCTGTCCAATAAGTATACCTGGAACCTTGCCCTTATCAATGTCCTTTGGATTCCCCTTCTTTATACATTTTAATAAAGTAGTTACTTTTCCAATACTTTTGAAGTCAACACCTCTTAGGACAACCCCAGTAACAGCAGATTTTGATACAAGCATTACCTGATTAAAGGTAAAAGGGGTAACTCCAAGAACTTCAGGATCTTTTTCAATCTTTTTCTTTATTTCATAGTATTCCTTAAAATCTCCGCCATATTTCATAACAACAATATGAGCATTTGTCCCCAGGATCTTCTCCTTTAACTCCTGATCAAAACCTGTCATCACAGAAAGCACCACAATTAAAGCCATTACCCCTACTGCAACACCAGCTATCGATATAAAAGTAATTATAGAAATAAACCTTTGCTTTCTTTTTGCTTTTAAATATCTTAATCCAATAAAAAGTTCATACCCCATATTTAAAAATAAATCCCTATTTTATTTTACTTTTAAAGATAATAAAATAGTTTACATACAAATAAACTATTTCTCTGGCCTTAATTGCGGAAAAAAGATTACATCACGAATGGAAGGAGAATCGGTAAAAAGCATTACCATCCTATCAATTCCTATTCCTTCTCCAGCAGTGGGGGGCATACCATATTCGAGAGCTCTTATAAAGTCCTCATCGATCTTACCAACTTCTTCAATCTCTTTGTCCTTAAGCTGTTTTAAAAACCTTGCTTTCTGATCTTCGGGGTCAGTAAGCTCTGAGAAACCATTAGCAATTTCTCTTCCTGCAATAAAAAGTTCGAACCTATCTACAACATCGGGGTCTTCATCATTTCTCTTTGATAAAGGGGAAACCTCTGTCGGGTACATGGTAATAAAAGTAGGCTGTATAAGTTTTTCCTCTACTACTTTTTCAAAGATCTCCATAAGGATTTTCCCTTTGCCCATTGAATTATCTACTTCTATATCAAGTTTCTTTGCATAATCAAAGGCTTTATTTCTATCCATAATAATTTCAGGATCTACTCCTCCTATATCCTTTAAAGCATCAACAACTTTATATCTCTTCCAGGGTGGACTAAGGTCTATCTCCTTACCCTGATAGTTGAATTTTAGTTTCCCTATCAGATTTTTGGCAATATAAGCAAATAGTTCTTCTGTGAGCTCCATTAAATCTTCATAAGTTGAATAGCTTTGATAAAACTCAAGCATTGTAAATTCAGGATTATGCTGAACTGAAATCCCTTCATTTCTAAAATTTCTATTGATCTCGTAAACCCTTTCTAAACCTCCTACTACCAACCGTTTAAGATAAAGCTCAGGGGCTATCCTAAGATATAAATCTATATGAAGGGTATTGTGATATGTTTTAAAAGGACGAGCTGTAGCACCGCCTGGTATAGGATGCATCATTGGTGTTTCAACTTCTAAAAAATCTCTATCATTAAAAAATTCTCTAATCAACTGTATGATCCTTGTCCTTTTTATAAAAACCTCCTTTACTGAAGGGTTTACAATAAGGTCAACATATCGCTGTCTATAACGCAATTCAACATCTCGTAAACCATGCCATTTTTCAGGTAGAGGAAGGATAGATTTTGTAAGTAAAGTCAATGATAAAACATTTATTGTTAATTCACCTGTTTTTGTCTTAAAAAGTGTGCCTTCAATGCCAACAATATCTCCTATATCTAAGGTCTTGAAAAATTTATATTCTTCATCTCCAACCTCTTCTTTTTGAATATAAGCCTGAATCTTGCCTTTTCTATCTTGTATATGGAAAAAAGATGCCTTACCAAAAACTCGCTTTGATATTATCCTTCCTGCCAAACTCCATTTATTTGAAACCTTTTTAAGTTCCTCTGCTGAAAGCTCCCCATAATCTTTTTTTAGCTCAAAGCTTGTAGTATTTACACTAAATTTATTGGAATAAGGATTAACTCCTCTATCCCTTATTGCCTTAACCTTTTCTCGCCTTCCTTTGATTAGCTCCGACTCTTTGGTTCCCATATCCTTCTCCTAAGTATACTCTTTTCAAGCTTACAAACTATCATTTTTTAGAATTTTTTGTAAAGATTAATAGAACAATCTTGTCAGGTTATATGTTTATTTAATTAGTTCGCACTAAAAATTGAAGCTTAAACTAATTAAAACTAAAAATATCTATCACAAAAGAGTGAAAAAATTCCAAAACAGCTAAAAGATGGTAATCAAAATCATAAAAAATAAGGAACTTTCCTTTTGTTTTCAGTCTAATTTCATTAGGCTGAAACAACTATTTCATATTTTAGTACAAATTATATAATTTTATATAACGGATATTCAATAATCCCTTCAGCTCCTTTCTTGATCAATTGTGGAATCAGTCTTCTCACCTCTTTTTCAGAAATCACAGTTTCAACAGAAAACCAATCAGTCCCATAAAGATTTGCTATTGTTGGTGCATTTAAGGAAGGAAGAATATTAACAACACTTTCTAATGCCTTTTTCGGAACATTCATCTTTAAACCTACCATACCTTCAGCATTTAATGCTGCTTCTAAAAGCATGGCAATCTGTTCTATCTTTTCCCTTTTCCAGGTATCATTCCAAGCATTTTTATTTGCAATTAAGTAAGGAGTGGTTACCATAAGTTCGTCAACAATTCTAAGCCTGTTTGCTTTTATTGTAGTTCCTGTTTCTGTTACCTCTACAATTGCATCAGCTAATCCTTCTACGATCTTTGCTTCGGTCGCTCCCCACGAAAACTCCACTTCAACTGGTATATTTCTCTCCAAAAAATAAGCTGTTGTAAAGTTGACAAGTTCTGTATATATCTTTTTCCCTCTACAATCCTCTATACTCTTTATAGGTGAATCCTCTGCCACAACTAATACCCATCTAGCAGGATTTTGGGTAGCCTTAGAATATATAAGTTCTTTTACCATTACTACATCAGAACCATTCTCTAATATCCAATCCTTACCTGTTAATCCAACATCAAAAATACCTCTTTCAACAAAACGACTCATCTCCTGAGCTCTTGCCATGGTGCACCGAATCTCATCATCATCTATAAAAGGAAAATAACTTCTTGCATTCATTACTATATTCCATCCAGATTTTTTAAAAAGCTCAATAGTGGCTTTTTCTAAACTTCCTTTTGGAAGACCTAATTTAATGAATTTCACTTTTTATAAACCTCCTTAGGATTAAATAAAGGCTTTCCTATTGTAATAAGTTTATCTTCTTCCCATTTTCTAAAAAAACAGCTTCTAAACCCTGTATGACAGGCTGCTCCACCTATCTGATTAACCTTTAAAAGAATGGTGTCATTATCACAATCAATATAGATCTCTTTCACCTCCTGAAAATTTCCTGAGGTTTCACCTTTTATCCAAAGTTTATTGCGAGATCTGCTCCAATATGTGGCTTTCTTTGTCTTGATGGTGGCCTCTAACGCCTTCTCATTCATATAAGCAAGCATGAGTACTTCCCCTGTTTTATAATCCTGCACAACGGCTGGGACTAAGCCACCCGACTTTTTAAAATCAATCTCTGGCATATTTTTTTTCATAACAAACTCCCTTATCATATGGATAAAAAAAAGGCAATATCTTATATTTAAACCATAAAAAATAACTATTTCTATACAGATCCACCATAACCTTGTAATTTATTTTGACACCACATTTTAATTTGATAAAATAACAAATGTTTACCCTTTGTCAATAGGAGATTAACTTAATGGAGTAAATGGCTATAAAGATACTCAAAAAATATCTAACATAAAGAAAGGATTTTTGCTTTTTTATGCTAATATTTGGTATACGAAAATAGATCAAAGGAATAAAGTATTATGATGAAAATACATGATCTTAATGAGCTGATAAAAAAATGCAAAAAGTGCAGACTTTCTGAATATAGAACAAATGTTCTATTAGGAGAAGGGAATCTAAATAGTAAAGTTATGCTTATTGCTCAGGCTCCAGGTGAAAATGAAGATAGAGAAGGTAAAATGTTTATTGGGCCTTCTGGGAAAGTATTAGATGAATTATTAAGAGAAATTAAGATCAATCGAAAAGAGATCTACATGACAAATTTGATTAAATGCATGCTTCCAAAATATAGAAAACCAAAATCCGATGAAATTGAAATCTGCAGCAAATATTTGGATAAGGAAATAGAATTAATAGAGCCTGAAATATTAGTCCCATTAGGATTTTATTCTACTAAATACATTTTTAAAAAATATGGCATTTCATTACCCTCTAAAGAAGAATTTCACACAATTTATGGCAAACTTTTTTGGAATAATAGTAAAAAGATACTCCCTTTACAACATCCTGCTGCACTTCTTTATAATAATTCCATTAAAGGAGAGATGATAAAAAAATACCATAAAATAAAAATAGTGCTCACTAATTGTAAATGGTATCCTGTTTGTCCAATGAAAATGTTTTATGAAAAAGGAAAATTAGATAAAAAATGGATTGAGCTTTATTGTAAAGGAGATTGGGAAAGTTGTATCCGTTACCAGATGGAAGAGAAAGGTGAATTTCATCCTGATCAGATGCTACCAGATGGAACTATAGATAAAAAATTGTCTTATTCATAAATGATAATAATAAAATGATCTAAATGCAGAAAAAAGATCTTTAAGTATGAAAAGATAGGGAAAGGCAAATTATGGCATTTATGGAAAAAGAGAATAATTGAGAATTATAGTATCAAAACAGAAAACAAAGTA
>JAFDIG010000344.1 GCA_019308145.1 Deltaproteobacteria bacterium
ATAGCAACATATAAAAAGGAATCAAAATGGATAACATCTGAAGCATCAAGGCTTTTGGTACACAGGTTAAGATGGGAGGTGGATGCTGTAGTAGTTGGGGTAAATACGGTTATTGCTGATGATCCTGAACTTAATGTGAGAATTAGAGGTAGGGAAGAGAATAACCCTATTAGAATTATTTTAGATTCATCTCTTCGTATTCCGCTTGGAAGCAAGATAGTGAAAAATGCAAAAGATAAAAAGAGTTGGGTTGCAACAAGA
Organism: Deltaproteobacteria bacterium; assembly: GCA_019308145.1. Classification (GTDB taxonomy): domain Bacteria; phylum Desulfobacterota; class JAFDIG01; order JAFDIG01; family JAFDIG01; genus JAFDIG01. The sequence continues at coordinate 262 of JAFDIG010000344.1, forward strand.
CTTCCTCCTAATGATAAAAAGGTTAAAAGATTAAAAGATTTAGGAGTGAAAGTAATTTGCCTGCCTTCAAAAGAAGATAAAATTGATCTCCTCGCATTGATGAAAGAATTAACAAAATATGATATTGTTCATCTTATGATAGAGGGGGGAGGAAAGGTTAATGCAGCAGCTCTTGAGGCTGGTATTGTTGATAAAGTCCTATTTTTTATTGCCCCTATCATTATAGGGGGAGAGAATGCAATAACCGCGGTCAGGGGCAAAGGAGTGAGCTCTGTTGAAGATGCTTTTAAACTAAAAGATGTGAAGATGCGACGTATTGGTAGAGATTTTTTGATTGAGGGTTATATTAAGAAAGAACCGTAGGGTGGTGTTTTATACCCAATCCTACAGGTTCTAATATAAAATTTTTTTAGTTTTAATTAGTTCATGCTTCAATTTTCAGCTTGAACTAAATTAGTAAATGGTCATGTTTACAGGGATAGTAGAAGGAATAGGGAAAATTTATGATATTCAAAAAAGGAGCTTGGGGGCTAAGGTTTCCCTTTTACCTCCCTTTCATGCTAAAGAGGTGAAAATCGGTGACTCTTTATCTGTTGATGGAGTTTGCCTTACTGTAACTGAAATTGATGATAAGATAATAAAAATGGATATAGGGAATGAAACCCTTAATAGAACTACTTTAAGTAAATTAAAAAAAGGCGATCTTGTAAATGTAGAAAGGGCACTTCTTTTAACTGATAGAATAGGTGGCCATATTGTTGCTGGTCATATTGATGGGATAGGTGTTATTACTAAAATAGTAAAAAGAGGGGATAGTTTTGAATTTAATTTTCAGGTAAATGATGAGATCTCTCGTTATATAGTTGAAAAAGGTTCGGTGGCAGTCAATGGGGTTTCTCTAACTGTAGCAAAAATTATTGGCAATCAATTTATGGTAAGTATAATACCTTACACCATAAATAGTACCACGTTTAAGGAAAAGAAAGTGGGTGATAAGGTAAATATAGAAAATGATATCATTGGTAAATATATTGAAAAATTTTTGGTCAACCAAAAAGGTTCTAGAATTATAGATGAGGAAATGCTAAAAAGATTTGGATTTAAATAAAAAGATTTTCTTTCTAAAGGTTGACAATATCAAAGGAGTTTTTTAAACTAAGGAAACAATAAATAACTCTATTATAATTGAAAGATTATGAGATTTTTATACCATAAGAGTAAAATTTTAATCCCTAACAAGTTACCTATCATCCCAGTAAGGGAAACAATCATTTTCCCTTCAATGGTTATACCTCTCTATTTTGACCAGGAAAGAGTAATAGAAGTTTTAAGTCAATCAATGATAGATAACAAACCTTTTGTACTTGTAAATATAAATATAAATGGTGATATTGATATTCTTAAATCAAAAGGTCTCTTTAAATTTGGCTCAGCGTGTCGTGTAATACAGATGATCCGCATGATTGATAAAGGTATCAAGGTAGTAGTAGAAGGGTTGTGTAGGATAAAAATAAAGGATATTTCAATTGATGGTCAGGTCTTAGAGGGAGAGGTTGAAGAGGTAAGAGAGAAGATAGTCAAAAATAGTATGGTAGATATTTTTGTTCAAAATATAAGAGCTCTTTTTAATATTTGTGTTTCTCTTGGCAAATCAGTACCGCCTAACGTTATAAAGATGGTTAATGATATAGATGATCCTTCTCGTTTATCTGATTTGATTGTGGTTTATCTGGATTTTTCAAAACCAGATCAACAGAGATTTTTAGAGATGGCGGATCCTTTTGAGAGGCTAAAAGAGATTTTTCTATATTTAAGCAAAGAGATTCAGATTTTACAGACAAGAGCAAGAATTGGTTCTGAATCCAATCTAAATGATGATGAAGCAAATCCAAATGATCGCCAAGCTCACGCTTCCGTTAGAAATCTTCAAAGGGAGATAAGGGATGAAGACCCTCATACTATGGAGATAAGAGAACTTAAAAAAAGAATGAAAAGGACAAAAATGCCTTTACAGGTAGCAGAAGTTGCATCAAAAGAGATTAGTAGACTTGAGCGAATGAATCCTGCTTCAGCTGAGTATACAGTTGCCAGAACATATATAGATTATCTTTTAACCATTCCATGGGAAAAAGGGACAGAAGATAATCTGGATATTAATAGAGCAGAAAAGATC
>JAFDIG010000345.1 GCA_019308145.1 Deltaproteobacteria bacterium
CTGCCAAGAGGGGTAATACGATAGCCAATATAAACGCGACCGATAAAAGTAAGCTGATCCGTTGCTCCATGAAAGAGAATAATCCACCATGTTAAGATAAAAAGTCCTATTCCCTATACTATTCCACAAGTAAGTGCAAAAGCCTTAACATCTAATTTCATTATTAACACCTCCTTTTAAAAATAAGGTTGGTAAAATAAAAACCCATTAAAACCATAAAAAGCAACCTTGGTCGCGTTAAACTGCTAAATACCTCTCTTTTATCTCATTATTTTCTTTTAACTCTTTTATATCACCGTAAAAAGCGATCCTTCCTTTTTCAATTACATAACCACGGTCTGATACACTAATAGCAAATTTGGCGTTCTGTTCAGAAAGCAAAATGGTAACCTCTCCTTTAAGGGATAAAATGAGATCAGTTAACTGTTCTACGATTATAGGAGCAAGCCCTTCGCATGGTTCATCTAAAAGTAGCAATTTTGGATTTCCCAACAATGCCCTGGCAATTGCCAAAATTTGTTGCTCTCCCCCTGATAATTTTCCACCCTTTCTATTAGAAAGGGATTTTAATATTGGGAATTCTCTAAAAATTCTTTCTATTGTCCATTTTTTCCCTTTTTTTTGATTAAGAGGCTGTACTATTTCAAGGTTTTCTAAAACTGTAAGAGTTGGAAATATTCTTCTATCTTCAGGAACAAATCCGATTCCCATCCTAATAATCTGATAAGTTGGGAAAAAAGTTATATCTGTTCCTTCAAATATAATTCTTCCTTGTCTTGGATGAATAAGATTGATTATACTTTTCATTGTTGTGGTTTTCCCTGCACCATTTCTTCCAAGTAGGCATATGATTTCTCCTTTGAATACTTCAAGAGAGATACCTTGAATGACATGGCTATCCCCATAATAGGAATGAATATCTTCTACTTTAAGTATTGAAATTACCACCTAAATATGCCTCCTTCACTCTTTTGTCTTGCCTGATGTAATTACGATCCCCACTGCTTAATAACTTTCCTTGATGAAGGACGTATATTTTATCAGCAACAGAAAAAACCACTTTCATATCATGTTCTGTCAAAAAAAATGTAGTATTCATTTGTTCAGATAATGATTTTAAAAGATTTATCATTTTTTCTGTTTCCTCTGGCGTCATACCAGCAGTTGGTTCATCCAAAAGAAGTAATTTTGGTTTAATGGCTAAGGCAATAGCAATCTCTATCAATCGTTTATCTCCATAAGATAAGGTATTAACGTTATAGCTTGCTTTATCCTTTAAACCTAATAGTTCTAAAAGATTATATCCCTCCTCTCTTATATGTTTTTCTTTCATTAAAGGGCTAAAAAATTTTATACCTCTTCTATAATAGGCAATAAGAGCTGTGATCACGTTTTCCAAAACAGAGAGGTTCATAAATATATTTGTTATTTGAAAGGATCGAGATAAACCCAACATAGCTATCTTATGTGGAGGAATTCCAGCAATATCTTTTCCTAAAAATATAACCTTTCCTGATGTAGGTTTATACTTACCAGAGATTACATTATAGAGAGTTGTTTTCCCAGCTCCATTAGGACCAATAAGAGCCGTAAATTCTTTCTTTTTAATTGTAAGACTTACATTATCAAGTGCAACAAAGTCCCCAAACTTTTTTGTTAAATTTTCTACGTTTAAAATTTTATCATCTTTCATTATCTTCCTTTTTTAAAAATTTTATTATACTACCAAGTATTCCTTCAGGGAATAAAATAACAAGGAAAAGAAGTATAAATCCCAAAAAAATCATCCAGGATTGCGTATATTTTGTTATGATATCTTCAAGAAAAAAGAATACAGCTGCACCAAGAAATGGGCCAAAAAAGATATTAGCTCCGCCTAAGATTGTCATAAGAACTGGTTCAGCTGACTTTGTCCAGTGAAGCATTGTAGGAGATGCAATTCTATCAAAAACAGAAAATAGACTGCCAGCTAATCCTGCAAAGGTGCCTGCAAAAACAAAAGAAAGCCATCTATAAAATCTAACATTTATACCAGTAAAGCTTACTCTTTCACTGTTTTCCTTTATTGATAAAAGAATCAATCCAAAAGGTGATTTAATAATCCTATATAGAATGTAAGAGGCTATGGTTGTTATAAAGAGAGAAAAATAATAGTATATCCTTGGATTTGATAACTCAAATTTTTTTATAAATAATGTTAATACAGGCATTGGAAATCCTGATATCCCATCACTTCCTCCTGTAAAACTTCGCCATTGGTGAACAAGGGTAAAGAACATCATCCCAAATCCCAATGTGAGCATTGCAAAATAGATTTCATCAAGCTTTACACTAAAATATCCGATCAAAGCTGAAGAGATAAAGCCAAGCACCAACCCACCAAAAAGAGCAAGCCATATACAGGGATAGATGTCCCTTAAGATAAAGG
>JAFDIG010000346.1 GCA_019308145.1 Deltaproteobacteria bacterium
AGGCATAAAATCAAAGCTGGCATGAGTGGATGGGCACAGGTTAATGGATTTAGAGGAAACAGCTCTATAACAAAAAGGATTGAGCATGATCTCTATTATATTGAGAACTGGTCATTGACTTTTGACCTTAAGATCCTCTGGCTTACCTTATGGAAAGGTATATTTAATAAAAATGCATACTAAACTTTATTGCAATAATTAAAAATATAATGTAAACTATAAAATCAAAATATGATAACAAAATTTAGAAGCAGAACCGCCTTATAGATAACTTGTAGATAAATATTAGGAGAGAGAGTGAATACTGAAAAAGACAAAGTAATGGATATAAAAGATGCGATAAAAAAATTTGTAAAAAACGGTTCTCATATCTCAATAGGAGGCTTTACACTTAACAGAAATCCAATGGCTGCTGTCTATGAGATCATTCGGCAAAATATAAAAGGTTTACATCTTTATGCGCATGCAAACGGTCAGGCAGTGGATGAATTAATTGGAGCTGGGTCTATTTCGAAATTAGAAATAGCATATGGGGGTAACGCAAGATTTGCTCCAACATGTATAAGATTTAAAAAAGCTATTCAAGATGGAAAACTCTTGTTTGAAGATTATACAAACTATCAAATGGCATTAAGATTTCTTGCAGGAGCAATAGGAGTTCCCTTTCTCCCAACCAAATCTTCCTTAGGCACAGATATCCTTAATAAATGGGGATTTTCTAAAGATTTAAGAGAAAAAGATCCAAAAATTCCAAATAAAAAAGTAATAGTAATGGATAATCCGTTTGATTCATGGGGAGATGCATCAAAAGTTGTATTACTCCCTGCAATAAATCCAGATGTTACTATTATTCATGTTCAAAAAGCTGACAAACAAGGAACGGTTAGAATGAAAGGCCTTACTTTTGCAGATGTAGAGCAGGCAAAATCATCGAAATACCTTATTGTGACATGTGAAGAATTAGTTGAATCAGATGAATTAAGAAATGATCCAGATCAAAACCAGATCCCATTTTTCTATGTGGATGCTGTGGTTCATATTCCTTATGGTGCTTACCCTACTGCTTGCTATAGATATTATGATTATGACCCTATATATTTGAATGAATACAGAAGATATGCTCAAGATGATGAGCTTTTCAAAAAATATCTTGATAAGTTTGTTTATGGGGTAAAAGATCATCAAGATTTACTTAATATAATAGGAAAAGAGAGAATTGAAATGATTAAAGCAGACTCAAGAACAGGGTATGCAGTAAATTTAGATAGAAAGTAATTAGGAAGAATAATGACTGAATATACTTTAAGAGAGATAATGACTGTTGTAGCTGCAAGAGAAATAAAAGATGGTGATATTGTTTTTTGTGGAACTGGAATCTCTATGATTGCTGCCATGGCTGCAAAACATATCAATGCTCCAAATAGTGTGATATTTTTTGAGACAGGTGCTATTGATTCAAAACTTGAGGAACTCCCTTTAACAGTTGCTGATCCTCGTGTCATGTATTTTACCTCGATGAACGGTGGATTAACTGATTCGTTTGCTACCATGCAAAACAAGTTTATTGGTAAACATGTTATAGGGATTTTAGGAGCTGCTCAGATTGATAAATTTGGCAATTTAAACTCAACATCTATTGGTGATTATTTAAAGCCAAAAGCTCGTTTTCCAGGAAGTGGGGGTGCATGTGATGCAGCTTCTTTTGTTAATAGAAGTATTATTTTCATACAGCATGAAAAAAGAAAATTTGTTAATAAAGTTGATTATCTGACAAGTCCTGGCTGGCTTGATGGTCTTGACGGACGTAAAAAGGCTGGGCTCCCAGGTGGAGGACCTTCAGTTGTTATTACTAATATGGCTGTAATGCGTTTTGATGAGAAGACAAAAGAGATGTATCTTTCTGGTTATTATCCTGGGATAACTCCTCAAAAAATTTTGGATAACATGGGATTTGAAGTTGATATTTCAAGAGCAAAAGAGATTAAACCACCATCACATGAAGAGCTTATTGTTTTAAGGGAAAAGTGCGATCCACAACGGTTAATTCTTGATTAACTTGTATAGAAAACAAGCTTTTGGCAAATAGAAAAAGGATGAAAGGAGGTGAATCTTTAAGATAATCTTTTGGTTATTTTCCTTCTTAACTTATAATGTAAAAAGGAGAGAAATTATGAAACATGTATCCAAACTATTTATCGTTAGCTTTATCATTATTAGCTTTTTAATTGTTGGTTTGCCTTCTAACTCTTTTGCTAAAGGGAAAGTAAAAACACTTATTATTACAACAGCAACAACTGGAGGTACATATTATCCTGTTGGGGTTGCACTGGCAACTTTATGGACAATAAAGCTTGTTAAAAAACAAAAAATTAGAGTTAATGCAATTACCTCTGCAGGCTCTGGAGAAAATGTCAATATGCTCAAG